>NZ_JAGQCQ010000129.1:0-9757 GCF_024346275.1 Cyanobium sp. BA20m-p-22 | reverse complement strand
GAATGCATCGTGCGCAAGGCGGCAATGGGGCTGGGCATGCCGGTTTTTGACAAGTTGGAAGCAGATCTGGCCAAGGCGGTGATGTCGCTGCCGGCCACCAAGGGATTTGAGATCGGTTCCGGCTTCGCCGGCACCCTGCTCAAAGGCAGCGAACACAACGACGCCTTTCTGCCGACAGCTGATGGACGCCTGCACACAGCCACCAACAACTCAGGCGGCATCCAAGGCGGCATCAGCAACGGCGAGCCGATCGTGATTCGCGTGGCCTTCAAGCCCACCGCCACGATCCGCAAGGCCCAGCAGACCATCAACGAGCGGGGTGAGGCCACCACCCTCGAAGCCAAGGGCAGGCACGACCCCTGCGTGCTGCCGCGGGCGGTGCCAATGGTGGAAGCGATGGTGGCCCTGGTGCTGGCCGATCACCTGCTGCGCCAGCAGGGCCAGTGCAGCCTCTGGTGAGGGAGGCAACTGCCTTCACCAGAGGCTGCGCACATGGCCGTAGGAGAGGATCTTGTTGTCGGCGCTGAGTAGGGGAATCCCCAGCTCGCGGGCCTGGGCAACCAGGAAGCGATCGGCGGGATCGGCGTGGAATGGCTCCGGTAGGCCGGTGGCTGCCACAGCCACGGCGGGATCGAGGGCCAGCAATCGCACCGCCGGATGGGAGGCCAGCAGCCAACCAGCGCTCCACATCGAGGCTGAGGGCGAGTCGACCCCGATTCACCAGCATCGCCACTTCCCAGCAGCTGATCGCCGACACCAGCAGACCCGGTGAACCGCCCGGCCTGCCGGCGCTCTCGATCTCCTGATCTGTGGCGGCTAGGGCATTCGCTGACAGCCTCAGATGATTGCCATCGGCCCACCAGATAAGCGCATGGGTACCTAGCAGGATCACACCAGGGCTTCCCAGTCGTTCTCACCGACCGGCTCGAACGGGTCGTCGAAGCGCAGCACCGACCCGCGCAGCTGCCCGAGTGGGTCGGCGTCGAGCCATGCCTGCCCCGGGAGCAACTGGGAAGACGAACAGAGGAGGAGCAGCAGCGCATGCGCTTTGAGCGGTTGCGTGGCCAGGCTCTGCCGTCTTCATGGGCAAAACCGGGTCATGGTCTGGTCGGCCGAGATCAGCGTCCCAGCTGCGTAAGCACGTCCTGCAATGCCTCCAGGCCGGCATCAGCCGCCGCCGCCTGGAGAGCTGCGGTGAGCCCCGAACCCAGCGCCACCGCATCCACCCCGGCCTCCAGCCAGGGCAGCACATCGCCGGGGTTGAGGCCGCCGGCGGCGATGCAGTAGGGCAGCGGGGCGCCCAGGGGCTCCCGCAGCCGCCGCCAGTGATCGATGCCGACGCTCACCGCCGGAAACAGCTTGACGATGCCGCAGCCCAACCGGCGGGCCTGATGCACTTCGGAGGGGCTCATCACTCCGGGCACCAGCAGCAGCTCCCGTTCGGTCGCCCACCGTTGCAGCTCAAGATCGAGCAGAGGCGAAACCGCGTAGCGGCAGCCGGCAGCTGCGGCGTCAGCCACCCCCTGGAGCTGGCAAACCGAGGCTGCCCCCAGCTCCAGAGCGGGAAAGAGGTCAATCAGCTCCCGCATCTGATCCGCCCAGACCGGTTTCGGCTGCCAGGCGATCTCCACATGGATCAGCCCCAACTCCTGCAGCCGCTCCAGGGTTGGCAGGGCCAGCAGGGGCTCGCCCGGCCGCAGCACTATCAGCAGCGGCTGGGCCCGCAGGGAATGGATCAGCCAAGAAGCACTCCCCGCCGGCCCGCAAGCCTCAGACGTATTCGGCAACCTTCACATCACTGCGAATCAGAAGCTCCTGGAGAGCTTCCGCATCCACGGTTTCCTTCTCCACCAGCATGGCGGCGAGTTCATCGAGCACCAGGCGATTGCCGGTAAGCACCGAAGTGGCCCGCTTGTAGGCCTCAGCCACCAATTCACTAACCTCCTCGTCGATGGCAGCTGCGGTGTCTTCGGAGAAATCACGCTCAGCGGCGATGTCGCGACCCAGGAACATGCCGCCCTGGCTGCGGCCCAGGGCAACGGGGCCCAGCCGATCGCTCATGCCGAAGCGGGTAACCATCTGGCGTGCCACCCGGGCCACCTGCTGCAGATCGTTTGAGGCTCCAGTTGTCACCTCATCTTCGCCGTAGACAATTTCTTCAGCAACCCGACCGCCCAGGGCCACAGCCATCTGGTTTTGGAGATAGGAGCGGGAGTAGAGCCCCGATTCCATCCGCTCTTCAGAGGGGGTGAAGAAGGTGAGGCCCCCCGCATTGCCGCGGGGAATGATCGAAATCTTCTGCACCGGGTCGTAGTCGGGCATAAGGGCGCCCACCAGGGCATGGCCCGCCTCGTGATAAGCCACCAGACGCTTGCGCTTCTCACTCATGACCCGATCTTTCTTCTCCGGACCAGCCATCACCCGCTCGATGGCGTCGTTCACCTCGTCCATGGAGACTTCGGTGAGCTGGCGCCTGGCCGCCAGGATCGCCGCCTCGTTGAGCAGGTTGGCCAGATCGGCGCCGGTGTAGCCGGGGGTGCGGCGGGCGATTTTGTCGAGGTCAACGTCCTTGGCCAGGGTCTTGCCGCGGGCATGGACGCCGAGGATCTGGAGGCGACCGGCGTAATCGGGCCGATCTACCACCACCTGCCGGTCGAAACGACCGGGCCGCAGCAGGGCCGAATCGAGCACATCAGGCCGGTTGGTGGCCGCCACGATGATTACGCCGGTATTGCCCTCAAAGCCATCCATCTCGGTGAGCAGCTGGTTGAGGGTCTGCTCCCGCTCGTCATTGCCGCCGCCAAGGCCAGCGCCGCGCTGGCGACCAACGGCGTCGATCTCGTCGATGAAGACAATGCAGGGGGCACTCTTTTTGGCCTGCTCGAACAGGTCGCGCACCCGGCTGGCACCCACGCCCACAAACATCTCCACGAATTCAGAGCCGGAGATCGAGAAGAAAGGAACGCCTGCCTCGCCGGCCACCGCCTTGGCCAGGAGGGTTTTACCGGTGCCCGGAGGGCCCACCAGCAGCACACCCTTGGGGATCTTGGCGCCAACGGCTGTGAAGCGATCGGGGTTTTTGAGGAAGTCGACCACCTCGGAGAGCTCCAACTTGGCTCCCTCGATGCCCGCCACATCGCCAAAGGTGACCTGGGTCTGGGGTTCCATCTGCAGGCGGGCCTTGCTCTTGCCGAAGTTCATGGCGGGGTTTCCGCCACCGCCCTGGGCCCGGCGCAGGAGGAAAAACAGACCGCCAAGCAAGAGCAAGGGGAAGATCAAGCTGCCCACCGCCTGCTGCCAGGCTGCCGGCTCGCGGCTGGGCTGGACAGCAATGTCGACGTTGTGGTCTGTGAGCAGTTTGAGCAGGTCTTTGTCAGGTGCCAGGTTGACGACTGCGCGCCTGCCGTCGTTTTCGACCACCTGGGCCGTACCCCGATCGGGGGAGATCAGCACCCGGGAAACCTCATTGGCCTGCACCGCCTCAACGAAGTCGCTGTAGCGCAGGGTTCGCGGCGCATTGGCCGGATCGGGCCTATCCAGGAAGGCCGTGCCCACGGCAATCACCACGATCACGAGCAGGACGTAAAGCCCCGCATTGCGCCAACGCTTTTTCAAGACCCTTTCTCCAACTGAGAATCAAGTAAAGGAATGTTAACCGGCTGAGGAGCGCAGCACCGCCACCACGCTGCGGAAGGCGAACCATTCTGGTATTTCTTCGCCTCCGCGAAGCATCTGGCGGAACTGGGTGCCACTGAGCTTGCGGATGTGCAGGCCCCGGGCTTGGGCGTGTTCGGCGGTCACGTACCCCTCCTCCTCGGTGTACACCAGGTTGAGTGAGGGCACGGTTTCCATGCCCAGCTCGGCGGCGTTGTCCCGGGCGAAATCCTGGGCCTGGTAAGGGCCGTAGAAGTCTTCGCCGCTCAGGGAGCTCTTGCAGCCGGCCATGTCGCGGCCAATGATGAAGTGGGTGCAGCCGTAGTTCTTACGGATGATCATGTGCTGCAGGGCCTCGCGGGGGCCGGCCATGTGCATCGAATAGGGCAGGTAGGCCCAACGGATGCGGGGGTTGTCCAGCTCGGCGGCCAGGCGCTCATAGGTCTCGAAGCGCACCTCTCCGGCGATGTCGTCGTCCTGGGTGGGGCCGCAGGTGGGGTGCACCAGCACCACGCCCTGCTCGCTCACATTGGCGGCATCGAGCGCCCGGGTGAACAGCTCGTAATGGGCCCGGTGGATGGGATTTCGGCACTGGAAGGCCACCACGCTTTGCCCCTCGGGCAGGGTGGCGCGCACCTCGGCTGGGGTCTTGCAGGGGAAAACCCGCCGGGGCAGGTCCAGACCCTGGATGGCCCCACCCAGGTAGTAGCGCCCCCGTTCGCTGGCGATCATCTTCACCGCCGGATGCTCGAGCGAGGTGGTGCCATAGCAACCCTGGGCCTCGCGGGCCTTGTCTGGCTCCCAGCGGCTCTCCACCGTCAGCACCGCCAGCTCCTGGCCGCGATAGGTGAGCAGCAGCCTGTCGCCGACGCCAATCGAGCCGTCGTCGGTGTCAAAGACAATCGGCAGGCCAAACAGCAGGCCACTGGTGGTGCGGTGGGTCGCCACCACGGCGTCGTAATCCTCCTGGTGCATGAAGCCGCGCAGGGGTGAGAAGCCGCCCACCACGAGCAGCTCCACATCGCAGGCGTTGCGATCGCTGCACTCAACTCTGCGGCTGATCCCCAACTTGATGGGCTCCCGCTGCCCGGCAGCCACCATCAGGTTCACCAGCCCCCCCCCGTGAGGGGCAATCAGGCCCGCAGAGCTGGCGGGCACTGGTGTTGTGGAATCAAGAACGGTCATGAGATGGTCTCGTTATCACTCAGGCCTGCTCGAGGCGGCCGAAGAGCTGGCCGACGATCTTTACGTCCACCACGGCCTTGGTACCCATGTCGGAGTCGGAGGGCTGGATGGCGGTGAACACGCCGGCAAATTCGCCGGTGGTTGGATCCACCTTGGTGATCGAGAGGTTCATGGTGCCGGAACCATCCACATAGCGTTTGACGGTTTCACCGGTAAATTCATCGCCGGCGGGCACCAGGCCCATCGCACTGCTGTAGCCGGTGGTGAGACCGCGGCCCTTGGGGTCAAGAAAGTTGCTGGTGCGGTAGCTGGGAGCCCGATAGGGACCTTCGAAATCGGTGCTGGTGGTGAGGGCGGTGCCTTCGGCACTGGCCACCAGTTCCTTGCTGGAGAAGGTGAAGGGCACCTCCTCACCACCAGGCAGGAGCACGGTGATCGGCTGGAAGTCGATGCCGCCGAGTTCCTTGAAGGTGAGGCCATCGGCGCCCACGGTCAGATCGCCGTAAACCTGATCGAGGCTCGAGGTGAAGCGGGTGAGGATCTTGCCAGCGACAAACTGGGCCTCCTGGCGCTTGTTGGCGGGCTCGCCCTTGACATACACCTCTGCCGGGTGCATGCAGATCTCGCTGAGCTGGTATTTCGCCGAGGGGTCGAGGGTGATGGAGCCGCGGGCCGAATCCGGCAGGGTCGGGCAGTCGTTGGCCAGGCCGGTGTTGTGGATGTCGTCGTAGGTGAGGTTGGCGCGATCCACGGCCTTGGCCCCACCGCTGCAGGCGGTCACCAGGGTCAGGCACAGCGCCAGCACGAGGGCCAGCAGAGGACGAAAACTCATGGGAGAACGCCGCGGATACGGCGGATGGGGACTGGGCTGGGGCGGATCCTACCGGTGCAAAACCCTGATTCCCCGTACGATGTCGCGGCTCTCAACAACCTGTATGCGAGCGAGCCTCGCGAGCCTGGATAGACACATGTGATGGGCCTGACGACCAGCCAGCAGCAGCGACTCACCAGCCAGCTCGGCCAGCTCGAACTGCTGGCTGGGGAACTGGAGGGCCAACCCGAATCCCTGCTCGCGCTGCTGCGCCAACTGGAGCAGCTACATCGCTCCGTTCAGGACGGGGCCTTCCGCCGCAGCCTGCCCAGCGACCGCAGCCAGCTCTTCAGGCTGCTGGAGAGCATCGAGCGCGGCGGCGGCTGGCCCTACATCCCCCGCCCCCAGCTGCGCAGTTTTCTCGATCAGCTGCAGGCCCAGCCGGCGCCCCCCCCGGCTGCTACGGCCGCAGGGCTGTGAGCAACTGCTGGGCAATCGCCAGCTTGGATGCGCTCAGGAGCTGCTGCTCACCACCTGCTCCACCGCCAGCCCCACCCCCTGCTCCACCGAGCAGCCAGCCCTGGTTGGTATCCACGGCGAAGCCGGCTCCGGCCTGATCGATCGGATTGGCAAACAGCAGGTCGCAACCCTTGCGGGCCCACTTGGCCCGGGCGGCGGGCAGCACGTCACCCGACTGGGCCGCAAAGCCCAGGATCCTCTGGCCAGCGGGCCTTCTAGCCACCAGGCCCGCCAACAGATCCGGCACGGCCTGCCAACCGGTGCTGAGCTCGGCCGCCAGGTCGTGCTTGCTGAGTTTGGTGTCGAGCGGCTGCTGGCGGCGGTGATCGGCCACCGCCGCCGCCATGGCGATGGCATCGAAGCCGGGTTGGAGCCTCAGCAGAGCCTGCTCCATTTCAGCCGCCGTCTGCACGGGCTCGCAGCACAGGCCAGCGAGGAGCTGGGGGTCAAGGGCCAGGGGGCCATGCACCAGGGTCACCTCGGCCCCCCGGAGCCGGGCCGCCTGGGCCAGTAACACCCCCATACGGCCGCTGCTGGGATTGGTGATACAGCGGGCCAGGTCGAGGGGTTCGCGGGTGGGGCCGGCCGTCACCAGCAGCCGCAGGCCAGACCAATCGCGCCGCCAGCCCCAGAGCTGCAGGCATTCCAGGGCCAGCAGCAACTGCAGCGGCTCGGCCATGCGGCCATCCCCCTGGCGGTCACAGGCCAACAGCCCCGGCGCCGGCCCCAGGGGCAACACCCGCTCAAAACTGCCCAGCAGCTCCCAGTTGCGGCGCACGGCCGGAGCCGCCCACATCGCCGTGTTCATCGCTGCCGCCGCCAGCACCGGCGCTTCGCAGGCCAACAGGGTGCTGGCCAGCAGGGTGTCGGCGAGCCCATGCACCCAGCGACCCAGGCTGGTGGCACTCAAGGGCGCCACCAATACCAGCTCCGCCCACTCGGCCAGCTCCACATGGAGGGGGCGGGATGCCTGGTGGCTCCACTGGTCGGCGTCGAGCAGGCAGGGATTGCGGCTGAGGCAGGCCAGGGCCACCGGGCTCACCAGCTGGGCCGCAGACGGGGTGAGCAGGCAGCGCACCTGGGCACCGCGCTGCACCAGGGCGCTGACCACCAAGGGCATCTTGACTGCGGCGATGCTGCCGCTGATGGCCACCAAGATGCGGCGACCCGCCAGGGGGTCAGTTGGGGCTGGCTCAGTTGAGTCTGGCTCACTCTTCATCAAAGGGTTCCTGATCCACCAGATGCACGTAGGGGCGTGCCAATTCAGGCTTGTGAATGGCCAGCGCACGCATCAGGTGCCAGTCGTCCAAGCCGTCGAAAGCGCTGGGATAGTCGTCTTCCTCAAGTCGGCGAGCCAGCTCGGCGACTGAGGCTTCATCAAAGGCGGCGAGCCGCTCCGGGGTGATCGACGCGCTCATGGCAAGGAAGTGGCGGAGATGTCGGAGATAATGGCCAAGGAAAGCTCCGAGGAGCCCGAATTCGGGGAATTAGCTCAGCTGGTAGAGCGCTGCGATCGCACCGCAGAGGTCAGGGGTTCGAGTCCCCTATTCTCCATTTGTACCCAAGTAAACACCCTGTAAACACTGGGATTATAGCCCCTGCAGTGGGTTCTCACCCCCTGTTTGGGTGTAAAGCTGGGTACAGCGTTGGGTACAGGGATGCTCTCCACCACTACTAAAGACAGTTTGCCGTATGTGGTGTTGAGGGGCGCCTCAGCGGGGCCCTACTACAAACGGCAGATCCCGAAGGAGCTGCGCCCCGTGGTCGGGCAGGCCACCTTCACAGTGAAATTGCAGGGCTCCCCCGCCGGCGGGCCCCGGGATCGTGCCCGTTTTGCCGCCTCCTATGCCCGTGCCGATGCCCAGGCTGAAGATGCCCTGATGGCGGCCCGGGCCGGCCAGCGCCAGCTCACACCACAACAACAGCTCGGGGTCGCCGGCAGCTGGGCCAAAGACGCTGGCCCGCAGCATCCCGACTCGGTGGATCGTTCCGAAGTAGCGGCGATCCTGACGGCCGCCAGCGTTGCGGGGATCGTGTTGCCCTGCCCGATTCCACCCGCCTGGGCACCGGGGCCAATCGCCGATGAGCGGGCCATGGTGGATGCAGCGGTGCGTTTGGCCTTCGCGCTGGACTATCTAGACCACCCAGGAGAGGTGGCATCACCCGACGGTGGCGCTCTCTGGGGTGATGAGCTGAAAACCCCAGCATCGGCCGCGGCGTTTTTAGCTGATGCGGTGGGCCAGGCCCGGGCCGGCATCGAGCACTGGATCACCGAAGCCCGGCAGCAATTACGGAGCCTGGGTGTGATCGTGCCCCCCGAGCAACAGCAGGCGGTGGCACTGCGGCTGGCCACCACCAGCGCCGCCCTGGGTGAGCAGGCCCGCCAGATCGAGCACGGCCAGTTTCCAGAGCCGTTGAGATTCCCAGATCCACCGCCGCCCAGCGTGGCGCCCCAGACCCTGACTGCAGCATTTGAGCGGTGGGTTTCGGTCCGATCCCCAGCAGCAAAAACCAGGGTTGATGCTGAGCGCCGGCTTGAAGAGTTCCGCGATTTCATCGGCACCAACAGCGTCGAGCAGCTCACCCCCCAGCAGGTGATCGACTGGCGCAGCCATCTACTGCAGGGCCGCAGCACCACCACCGCAAAGAAGCACCTGGGCCTGGTGCGGGCGATCCTGCAGAGCGCCTCAGACGATGGGCTCCCCATCCCGCAGGACGTGTTGGATCGGATGGCCGGCCGCAGCATCCGCAACAGCAGCGGCACCCGCCAGCAGCGCCGGCCATTCACCATGGCGGAAGCCAACCTGCTGATCCAGGTGAGCCGCCAGCAAAGTGGCCGCCCCTTAGACCGCTGGGGCCTGCCATTGGCCCTGGCATTGGGGGCCCGGCTGGAGGAAATCGCCGGCATCAGGAAGGACGACATCACCGGAATGGATGGCATCCCCGTGGTGAGCATCCGCCCCAGCGCAGAACGTCGATTGAAGAACGATTCCAGCTGCCGGCAGATACCAATCCCCCAGTCACTGCAGCTGGAATCATTCCTGGAATGGGTAAACGATCAGCCTGATGGGCTCCTGTTTCCTGAGCCCCAGCCACCGGCAACAGATCCACGGTTGAGCCATTACGCCAGCATCAGATTGGGCAAGATCATCAGGAAGCAGGCCGGCATCATCGACCCGCTGGCGGTGTTTCACAGCTGCCGACATTTCGCCGCCCAGCAGCTGGTGGATGCCGGCAGTGAGCAGCGCATGGTGGAACAGATCCTGGGGCATGGGTCCAAATCAATGACCGCCAGGTACAGCCGGGCCGGCGTTCCGATCCCCCAGGTGGCCGCGGCGATGGAGAGCAGGGACTGGAGCTGGTGGCCTGAGTCCTGAACCCAGATGGCACGGCCGGCTACGGGGGGCCGTTCTATCAGTTAACTGCCTGAGAGTTTCGGCCGCAGGTATCACCGCCGGGGCAAGCACCACGCTGCAGATAGCGGTTGCTGCACCTTTAGCCATTACTGGTAGCATTTAGGCATCCATACCGGCAGCAGGGGATTCCCTGTAGCGGGCAACCGCAGGCGGGTGACGGTGATTTTCACCG
>NZ_JAGQCQ010000128.1:0-9768 GCF_024346275.1 Cyanobium sp. BA20m-p-22 | reverse complement strand
AGCAGCGGGGGTTCGTGATCCGCCGGGAGCATCCCCGCTGCGCCGAGCCCCAGCTCTTTGGGTTGTACGTGCGCGGCCGGCGGGAGGTGGTGGTCTGCCCGAAGGGCAACCAGCTGGAAACCCTGCTGCACGAGGGCTGGCATGGGGTGCAGTCGCTGTGCCTGCGCGGCACCCCCCTGGTGGGCAGCGATGCCCTGCTGCGGCAGCTGGGGCGCCGGGACCGGCGCGAGCTGCAGCTGCTCTATCGCCCCGACCAATGGCAGCGGGAAGCGGAGGCTCGCGTCATGGCCCGTGAACCCCTGGGCCGCTACCTGGAGGCCCTCGATCGGGCCTGCGCCGCCCCAGCCCCCCAGGCGCCAAAGGCAGACTGAATTAACTCCTAGGCCGCGCGAGCCATGCCCACCCAAGCCGCCGTTCAGGCCTATTACGGCCAGGAGCTCACCGGCACGGCCGACCTCAAGACCAGCGCCTGCTGCGATGCCGATGCGGTGCCGGCCTGGCTGCGGCCGCTGCTGGCCCGGATCCACCCCGATGTGCTGGCGCGCTATTACGGCTGCGGCCTGGTGTGCCCGCCCCTGCTCGAGGGCTGCCGCATCCTCGATCTGGGCTGCGGCACCGGCCGGGACGTCTACGCCCTGGCCCAGCTGGTGGGGCCCAGCGGTTCGGTGGTGGGCGTCGACATGACGGCGGAGCAGCTGGCGGTGGCCCGCGAGCACCTGGCCTTCCATGCCGAGCAGTTCGGCTACGCCAACGTGTCGTTTCTGGAGGGCACGATCGAAGCTCTCGAGGCGCTGCCCCTGGAGCCAGGCAGCTTCGACGTGATCGTGAGCAACTGTGTGCTCAACCTCTCCACAAACAAGGCGGCGGTGCTGCAGGGGGTGAAACGGCTGCTCAAGCCCGGCGGGGAGCTGTATTTCTCGGATGTGTACGTGGATCGGCGACTGCCGGAAGCGGTGCGGCGCGATCCAGTGCTTTACGGCGAGTGCCTGGGCGGAGCCCTCTACTGGAACGACTTCCTGCGCCTTGCCAAGGGCGCCGGCTTCCTTGACCCGCGGCTGGTGAGCGACCGCGAGCTCCGGATCACCGAGCCAGCCCTGGCGCCACTGGTGGGCGAGGCCCGCTTCTATGCCGCCACCTACCGCCTGTTCCAGATCGCCGAGCTGGAAGATGCCTGCGAAGACCACGGCCAGGCGGTGATCTATCGGGGCACGATCCCCCACCACCCCCACCGCTTCGACCTCGATAGCCACCACGCCATCGAAACCGGCCGGGTGTTCCCGGTGTGCGGCAACAGCTTCCGCATGCTGCAGGCGACGCGGTTTGCACCCCACTTCTCCTTCATCGGCGACTTCAGCCGCCACTACGGCCTGTTCCCCGGCTGCGGCAGCAGCCTGCCGTTTACGGGCAGCAGCTCAGGTGAAGCGGCTGATAACAGCAGCTGTTGCTGATGAAAGACGCGCTGCTGGCACCGCTGTTTTCGGGACCGGCCCTCACCCCGGTGCTCGACAGCCCCCAACCACCAGCCACCTCGCCGACTGAACAACCCAGGCCCTAGACGGCTCGCAACCGGTGGACAACGATCACAGGTTGGGGGTAGTGGTTCCGTTGGCCAAGGCAATGCCCTGCTCTTGCAGCGCCACCACCAGGCGCCGCAGCAGGGCACGCTGCACCTCCCACTGCTGCCCCGCGCGGGTGGTGAGCACCACGCTCAGCTCAATCGCTTGCGGCGTGACCTGTTTCACGCCGCGCACCCATGGCGGCGCCAGCAACTTGCCCTTCCAGAGGGTATCCTGGCCAAAGCTTTCGCATCGCTCAATCAGCACCGCCAGCGCCTGCTCCAGCTGGTGATGCTGTGGCGAAAGAGGGATCAACACCTCAGCGCCGGAGCGAATCTTGGTGTGATTGATGAGCTGCTGCGGCGAGCTGTTGGCGACCTGAACCGCCCGCTGATCGCTGGTGCGCAGCTCCGTCACCAACAGGCCCACATCCACCACCTCCCCCACCACGCCATTCACCTCCACCACATCGCCCACGGCGTAATGGTCATCGAGCAACGCCACCAGGCCCGCCACGCCATCGCGCAGCAGCCCCTGAAAGGCGATCGCCAAACCACCCAGCAAAGCGCCGCCAGCCAACCAGGCTCCGAGGGTGAGCTCCCGAATCCCTGGCACATCCGCCAGCACCAACACCACCAGCACGGCAATGCAACCCAAATCGATCAAGCGATGGCTGGCCTGCCTGAGATTGAGGTAGCGCTGCTGCCGCCGGGCACGCTCCTCCAGCGGCACCGCCAGGTTGCTCACCCACTGCCGCAGCACGAAGCGCGCCAACCAGCGCAGGGCTGCGGCGAGCAGCCCCAGCAACGCCACCTTGAACAGGATCGCCAGGGGTTGCACTAACACCGTGATGGCCAGTGGGATCTGGCCGGGCACGGCGGCCACAGCAAGACCAGCCATCACCACCAGCTGGGCCAGAACAGCGATGAACAGCAGCCGCAACAGCCTCTGAAGCCAGCGATCTCCGGGGCTAACGATGCCGCTGGCCTGCCCTTCCGAATCGATCCGCCGCTGCAACCGACGTCGCAGCCTCACCCACAGCGCGAGCGTCGCCGCGCTGGTGCCGGCCAGCACCAGTTCACCGATCAGGGTGATCTTGAGGCGCAGCGAGATCTGACTGCTCTGTTCCGTGAAGCGCGCATGACGCAAACGCCGTTGCAGCATCTGGCGCCAGCGCTCAGCCAGCGCGCCGCGGCTCATACCGTGCAGCTGGGCATCAGCCTCAGTGATCGTGAGCAGCGTCAGCGGTGTGGAGCGCCCCCTTAATCTCCGCCCGCAACTGGACCTGACCGTCATCGTCGGTGGCTGCCACCACCGAGAGAGCGTCGGGCCGCCCCAGCACCGTCCAAGGATCACCGCTGCAGAGCCGCTGATCCGCTGGGCCGCCGAGAATCAGACCTTCCAGCAGCGCTTCTGAGATCTGCTCGCCGCTGCTGCAGAGCGCGTGGGGTTGATAGAGCAACGTCAGGTTGCCCTCGATCACCGTCGCCCGTTGCCGGGCATCGGGGATGCCCGCATCCCGGCTCACAACCGGAGCCGCCACACTCATCACCGGGATGCCAAGGATGTGCACCGGCGCGACGTCAAAGCTGCCCACGGGCGCGGCCGCCTCCGGTGGCGCGTTGCCGGAATCCACCGCCAGGGCCGTGCCGCTGAGCAGCAGCAGGCTCAACAGCGGGATGAGCAGCAACCGCTGGAGCCCGCGGATCTTCCGATGCCACAGGCGCTCCAGGTGAGCCACGGTCGATGCAGCCAAGAAATCGCCAGACGACAAGAGTGTGCATGGTGGCGCGGGGCCGCGCTTATGACACCCCCCGACTTCGCTGTACCGATCAGCGGCATGGGCAGATCAGATGCCCCTCAGCTGCCCCACAGCCGGTCCAGCAGCCTGTCCAGCAACTCCGCCAGCAGCCCGCGGGGCAGCAAGGCCAGAGGCAAAAACCACGCCACATGGAAAAAGAACAGGGGCAGGTAGGCGGTGCAGGCCAGCAGCACCAACAGGCCAGCGCCCAGCAAATCGCTGGCGATCAGGGCGCGCCAACTGCGGTGCCGCATCTGCCACACCGCCAGGGCCACGCTGGGCAGCCAGCCCGCCAGCAGGAGCATCTGCCCCACCTGAGCTGGCGTCAGCCCGAGCCCGGCCTGGCCCGACGCACGACTGGCCAGCAGCGCGATCCAAGCCAAGCCAAGACCCAGCTGCAACAAGAGCCAGCGAAGGGATCGACGTCGATGGGCCATCGCCCCATGCTGATGCAGCCCTCGATGCCATGCCGCGTGGCCCCATCCGCCCACGGAGAAGCCCTGAGTCATCTCGGCGTCGCGGGCTACCGCTCATTGCAGCAGCTGATGCTGCCCATCGGCCAGCTCACACTTGTGAGCGGTGCCAACGGCTGCGGCAAGAGCAACCTCTACCGAGCCCTGGGTTTGGTAGCCGCCGCCGCCCGCGGCGATCTGGTGGCCACCCTGGCCGCAGAAGGGGGATTGGCGGCGGTGCTTTGGGCTGGTCCGGAGCGGGGCAGCCAGGGAAGCAGGCTGCGGCTCGGCTTCGCGGGCAAGACGTTGTCGTACGCGATCGAACTGGGATTCCGCGCGGACGATGAGACCAGCGCCTTCCTGCTGGATCCAGAGATCAAACGGGAATGGATCTGGGCTGGCGGGGCCTTTCACCCACGCAGCCTGTTGGTGCAGCGCAGCGGCGCCGTGGTGGAACGCTGCGGTGACCGCCGCAGCCCCCTGGCCCTGGAGGTGACGCCCCACGAGAGCCTGTTCACGGCTGTCTCCGATCCGCTCGAGGCGCCGGAGGTGTTTCAGCTGCGGCGCACGATTCTGAGCTGGCGCTTCTACGACAGCTTTCGCACCGATCGCCTGGCGCCTGCCCGGCTCTCGCACCTCTCCACACGCACGCCTTCGCTGGCCGCAGATGGCGGCGATCTCGCGGCAGCGGTGCAGACGATTTTCGAAATCGGGGATGGTGAGGGTCTGCAAGCTGCCATCGGCGATGCCTTCCCGGGCTGTCACCTGGCGGTGGACACCAGCCAGCCGAGCTTTCGCCTCCAGCTGCACCAACCAGGCCTGCTGCGCCCGCTCGATGCAGCGGAACTCTCTGATGGCACCCTGCGCTACCTGCTGCTGGCGGCGGCGCTGTTCAGCCCGCGGCTGCCGCCGCTGCTGGTGCTCAACGAGCCGGAAAACAGCCTGCATCCCGATCTCCTGCCGCCCCTGGCGCGCTTGATCGATGCGGTGGCGCAGCAAACCCAGGTGTGGGTGATCGCCCACGCCGAGGCGCTGATCACGGCCCTGCAGGGAACATCGGGCTGCCGCACACTGCAGCTGGAGCGCGAGCAGGGAGCCACACTGCTGCCGGGGCAATCGGCGCTGGATCGCGCTGCCTGGCGTTGGCCGTAATAGCCAATCCGTGCTGTTCCCAGGGCGGAACACGCGAGCAGACCGAGATGCACAACGCAATCGACAAGCAATACACCGCGATCGCCATGCTGCACCATCTCACGGTTGTGACGCCCAACATCGATGACGTTGCCGGCTGCGGAGTGCGGCTGCTCAATCCGTTTCAGGCTCATTGATGAGCTCCCAAACGGGGGCGCTACACGGGGGGCCATGCTTGTTTGCACCCAACGGCTGGCCATGACTGGCTTGGTTGAGCGGCTATTCAGCACACTCCATAGCCCTCCGCCCTGGAGATGGTTAGCAGGAGGAAGACTCTGGCAACGACTGGGGTCAGCACCGCTTTGGAGGGTGCCGCTGGAACTGCTCCAGCAGCTGCACTGGTGGTTGATTCGTCCCTGGCGTTGGCCAAGGCGCCCGCCCAAAGGCCGGCCAGCACTTCCTTGGCAACTGACCCTGCCGGCCTGCTGGCTGAACAGCTACCGGCCAGCGGAGGTGTCTTGGTGGTGGGTCCTGGGTATTCGGTCCTGGCGCCAGCTTGCGCACTACACCCCAGATAGCCTGGCTGGTGCAGTGCATGCCAAGCGCCGGCGCCAGTGGCCAGATCAATGCCGCCCTGCCCTGAAGTTGCTGGCCGACAAAGCGGCCCTGCTCGATTGCACGCCCGAGCGCTGGCGCGCCCCTTTTACGTTGCTGCACCCGCAGCAAAACACTCATCAGCCCCACGGCATCGATGAGGGATACCCAGAGATCCCGAATTGGTGGTGGGAGACCTTGAGGGCAGAAGGAGTGGTGCTCAAACCCCAACGCGGCCATGCCGGCCGAGGCGTGATCCGTTTCCGCTGGTCTGGCTCAGCCCTGGAGCAGCAAGCCCTATTCCGCCGGCTTCCGGCTGATGCACCGCATGCAGCCGATGCCGAACCTCCCACCCCCGCCCAGCTACTGGCCCATTGGCATCGCCTCTGCCGCAGCGACGAACCAGCCCTGGCAGCTTCCTACCTTTGCCACAGCACAGACCTGCCGGCCACCGACCCTGCCGTGGTTGTTCGCGTGATCACCTCCCGGCCATCGCCTGAAGGGCCGGTTGCCGTGCGGCAGGCATGGCTGGAGGTGCCGTTGTGCGATGGCGCAGTTGCCTTCATCAGTGCGGATGGCGTCAGCCTGCCGAACCCAGGGGAGCCGTTGACGGCGGCCCAACAAGACGCCCTAATGAGATGGACACAACAACTCCAAAGCGGTGCTCCGTTGTGTGTTCGTGCCTGTTTGGACGCAGCGAAGGACATGCACCAGCGGTTGCCACCCATTGACCAGGTGGCCTGGGACTGGATTCCCGCTTCTCCCGAGCCCTTGCTACTGGAGGGCAACGGCGGCTTTGGACTGCTGGTGCCCCAACTGTTTGCCCAGCTCAATACACCCGCCCTGCAGCTTTGAGGCCAGGCTCAATCCCTGAGAGGATCTCAATGTTCGCAAGTGAACTGTGTCCCTCAGCCGCAACCCCGAGATCTGTGCCGCTGAACTGGACGGCGAGGTGTGCCTGTTCAAGGCCGCGTCCCTTTGCGTGGTGTAAAACCCGAGGCCCGAATACCCTGATCAGAGGGTGAACAGGGTGGAATGACGGGCTGTCATTCCGGAGGCGCAGATGCACCTCGCTTTACCACGTTGAATCAGGGCGATTGACTTGTCAAGTCTTTCGCCCGATCGCGGATGTGTTGTGATCTGGAGTAGCTGGCACCAGCCACAGGTTGTTGCCCCGGCTCCCGGGCGGCGATCAAGGCCGATGCGTCCTGTGGGGCGCTGCAGCCTCGATCCCCTGGGGTCTGCGTCCTTCCTCTCTCAGGCGCTGAGGGCTTGCAGGCTGGGGATGTCGCCGAGCTCCGGGATGGTCGCCATGCTCTCGGCGGAGAACATGCGGCGGCCCTCCAGCTGCCAGTGCTCGTGCTGCTCCAGCAGCACCGCCCCCACCAGGCGGGTGATCGAGGCGTCGTTGGGGAAGATTCCAACGACGCGGGTGCGTCGTTTGATTTCCTCGTTCACCCGCTCCAGCAGGTTGGTGCTCCAGATCTTGCGCCAGTGGTCCTTGGGGAAGTGGCGGAAAGCCAGCACGTCCTCTTTGGCCTCGTGCATGAGCGCAGCGGCCTTGGGGAAGCGCTCCGCCAGCGAGGCCGCCAGATCATCCCAGCGTGACTCGATCTCCTCAGCGCTCTCCTGGGCGAACACGCTGCGCAGGGCGGCGGTGACCATGCCCTGGTGAGCCTTGGGAACGCACTGCAGCAGGTTGCGGGCAAAGTGGACCCGGCAGCGCTGCCACACGTTGCCCTGCAGCTGGCGGCCGATCGCCTTGGTGAGCCCTGCATGGGCGTCAGAGATCACCAGCTTGACGCCAGCTAGGCCTCGCTCTTTGAGGTGGGCGATGAACTCAGCCCAGAAGGGCTCGCTCTCGCTGTCGCCCACCTTGAGGCCCAGCAACTCCCGGCGCCCGTCCTCGTTCACCCCCATGGCGACGACGACAGCGCGGGAGCAGACCTGTTGAGCCTTGCCCAGCCGCCCCTTGAGGTAGGTGGCATCCAGGTAGACATAGGCGTAGCTGCTGCTCTCCAGCGACCGGCTCAAGAAGGCCTGCACCTGCTGGTCGATCTCCTGACAGATACGGCTCACCTGGGACTTGGAGATGCCGCTTTGCGAGCCCAGCGCCGCCACCAGGGCATCGACCTTCCGGGTGGAGACGCCACCGATGTAGGCCTCCATGATCACTGCGTACAGGGCCTGATCGACCCTGCGGCGGGGCTCGAGGATCGAGGGGAGAAAGCTTCCGGCCCGCAGCTTGGGGATCTGCAGCGCGAGATCCCCCACCTGGGTGGTCAGGGTGCGGGGCCGGTAACCATTGCGGTAGCCGAGTCGCTCCTCGCTGCGCTCATGGCGGTCGGCACCCAGAAAGGCAGCGACCTCCAGCTCGATCAACTGCTGCAGGCCGCGTGTGGCCAGTTCAGGGATCAGTTCACCAGCACTGCTGCCATCTAGTAGCGGCGCCAAGTCAACTGCGGCACGATAGGTCTTGGGCATGGTTCGTCTGGTTGAGGTGGTTCTCAAACCAGGGAAACGGGCCTGCCCACCCCTTGCAACGCCAGCCGCTGGGCCAGCCGCCTGGGATGCGCGGCCCACCCCGGCTACGCAGGGGTGGGGATGCCGGGGGAATTACACCACTGCTGGGGACGCCAGCCATAAACCAGAGATCTTCCACTCCGACCAGGGCTGCCAGTTCACCTCTGGTGACTTCGTGGCCAGGCTGCAGGCAGAGGAGATCAAGATCAGCTGGTCAGGTAGGAAGCGCTGCTACGACAACATCCTGGTGGAGAGGTTGTGGCGAACGGTCAAGTACGAGGAGGTCTACCTTCATGCCTACAGCGATGGCTGAGATGCAGAAATCAGCCTCGCCCAGTTCCTATGGAGGTACTGCCATGTAAGGCCACACAGCTCTCTGGGAGGCAGAACTCCCAATGAGGTCTACACTGAGATCGAAACCTGTTCCTCCCGCTCGGAGTTAACGATGTCAGAGGCCAGAACTGTCCAATAAAAGGCACCCACCTCAGGGGTGGGCAGGACCGTGACTCTGGTTTGAGCCCTAACTCAACCTGACGAACCATGCCCAAGATGATTTATGGCGCCTCTGCACAGGCGCCGTTAATAGTTGGAAGAACCGCCGGGGGCCAATCCCTGGGCTAATGCGAGATGGCCAGAAGCAGCTGTGTGAGCTGGAGGTTGCCGCTGAGCTCGACGTCGATCATCATGAAAAGAAGGCAGAGAGCCGTGGCTACCGCAACGGCAACAAAATTCGACTGCTGACAATCCAGGAGCGCCATTGATCTCCAGATCGCCCATCCATAAGGCTTCTCCGCAGGAGTGCCTGCGCACGGGCAACTTTCTGCACCACGATCGTCGAGCAGCGAAGCCGAGTAAAGCAGTCAAATAACGCCGTGGTGATGGGGGGGATATATGGCCGTTGTCTCCACTCGCAAGATCGATGCCATGTAGCCAGAAGGACCCAGGGTGAGTTTTAGGCAGTACTGCATTTCGCAAGAAACCTTCTTAGGGACTCCTGAAAAACTCAGATCGACTGCAGCGCAACTTGTTTCAGCGAAAAACCCGATAAACTGACCTTGATCAGGGCAATCGACGATTGCTACAACTGCTGAGCACCGCAGATGTACCGGAAACTCCATAATGGCCAGCTCTCAATCGAGGATTTTCATGTGCCTTTTGGCGGCACGTTGGACACAGATAACCGCTGGGTGATCTTCTCCTCCTTGATGCCATGGGAAGAGTTGGAAGAAACATATGCCCCTCAGTTCAATCCAACCACCGGCGCGCCAGCAAAGCCTGTACGGCTGGCGTTTGGTGCATTGTTCATCAAGCAGAGGCTTGGCTTAAGCGACGAGGAGACCGTTGAGCAGATCCGAGAAAACGCTTACATGCAGTTTTTCCTTGGTTTTGCTGGCTATTCCAGCAAGACACCATTTGACCCATCAATGATGGTTCATTTTCGTAAGCGCTTCTCAGAGCTAGAGCTCAATCGGATTAATGAACTCATTGCCGAACGGGGAAAAGCCATGGTGATGGAGGCTGTGGCCTCACTCCCAGATAACGACGAATCTGATGATCCAGATGGTGGTACAGATAAACAGATTTCACTTGACGACCTCGTGAAGCCCGCAGATTGGCCAGAGGACAAGAACTGGGGAACACTCAGCATCGATGCCTCTTGTACGCCAGCCGACATCACCTATCCGACTGACTTGAAGTTGCTTAACGAGGC
>NZ_JAGQCQ010000127.1:0-9821 GCF_024346275.1 Cyanobium sp. BA20m-p-22 | reverse complement strand
TGGCTTGGAGGCCATGGGACTTATGCGTAATAATTCCGTTTTAGTTGGTCGGTGGGGCCTGGCCGCCCTGTGTTGAGCTTTGTTGTTCCGCAGGCCACCGGCGTTCCCGTCAGGCGGCTGAGCTGCCTCTGGAGATGGATGTGCTGGCACCGCGACACCTGAACGCTCACGGGAAATTTAGGTTTGTGATCAAGAGGCTTGTGATCAAGCGTCTTATGGCCCTGCTGCGAGCCATCGAAAGAGATGGTAAGCACTGCGCCGATGAGGCAATATTAGCTGGCCTATTTGTGGGCGCTGGAAGTGTATATATTGCCGAAAAGCTACACCAGTCAAATGCGTTTGGGCTCCTGTTGCTGGTTAATGCATCGTTAAATCTTGCAGGGCCGATTGCCTGTGCGCTGCTGATTACCGTGAGGCTGAGCCCCTATTGGGTTCGGTATTATCGGCTCGGGATGGGTGCCGCTTGGCTGAGGGTCGTTGTACCCGCGGCGATTACCGGCGCTATCTTGAACTTTTATTTTCTTTTAGCCTCCGTTGTTGCTGGCGTATTAATTAGTTCTCGCCAGGATGTGATTGGTGAATTCCGGCTTGTTTTTGCTGCCATCAGGCCCGCAGACTTGGCGCTTTCAAGCTTGGAGGCAAGTATTTACGTTATGGTCGCAAGTACATGGGCCTTGGTAGAGTCTAGGTCTAGCATCGGCCAGGGCAATCCCATTGCCCTGGTGATTAGCTCGGTGACGGTCCATGTGTTTGCTGCTGTGATGGCGACAAAAATTGCTTGGATCTTTGTGTGCCAAATGATTTTCTGAAAGATGGTGAATGAAACGAGATAGTTAGATTTTTAGCTCCATTACCTTCGTGCTCCTCGGCGCCACATTGGTGTCATTGGCCATGGAGCAGGGCTGGATTTCCTGGTGGCAAAGGCCAATGCGGATCACCCTGGTGGCTAAGTCGGCGAAATCCTTGAGCCCTGGCATGGAGGTCAAGTTGTCTGGTTTGACTGTTGGTCGGCTCAAGACTCTTTCGATAGCAGGCGATGCCCGCATAATCGGAAAGCTCGATGTGGACCCAAGCTATGCAAGTTTTATCGGCCCATCTAGCATTTTGAGGGTAGATCAGGAGGGGCTTATTGGGGATTCATTTATTTCCATAACCCCAGATCTAGCAAAGGTGAAGCCGAAACAGGTCAATAGGGCAAGTGATTCAACGCTCGAGCTTCCTCTCGAGCCTGCACTTGATACAAGGGAATTATTGATAGGCCTGGCGCAAACCCGTATGCGGCTTGATGCAACAATTGCCAATGCAGGCAAGGTCTTTGCCAGTGATGTCCCCATCACATTGAGTTCCATGCGTCAAGGAGCGGGATCTTTTTCTGATTTGGCCAAGGCTCTTCAAAAGGAGACCGAAGATACGGCTCCAGTAGTGCGAGAAACTTTGCAGAGTGGCCAATCAGGTGTCAATCAGCTTGGCGCAGCAGGCGTGAGCGTAATAGTTACAAGCGAGGAATTGCGTGGTCTAATTCAGACACTCAAGGCCATGTTTGATCGGTAGCAGTTTTCCATTTATAGGCGGAGAGTGGGGTGGCTAGGGAGTCACCCCTCCTCCTCCGTCCAGGTGCTAGCCACATGCAGTTCCTCCAGCTGCTTGTCCGCCACCCCGGCCGGGGCCTGGGTCATCAGGCAACGGGCCTGCTGGGTTTTGGGGAAGGCGATCGTGTCGCGGATCGACTCCTCGCCCGCCAGCAGCATCACGATCCGGTCCACCCCGTAGGCCAGGCCGCCGTGGGGTGGGGCGCCCATATCGAGGGCCTCCATCAGGAAGCCGAACTGGCGCTCGGCCTCCTCCAGGGGCAGGCCGATGGTCTGCAGCACCTGGCGCTGCAGGGCCGAATCGTGGATGCGCAGGGAGCCGCCGCCCAGCTCCAGGCCGTTGAGCACCAGGTCGTAGGCCTGGGCGCGGGCCGTGGGCAAGGTGTTGGCCCAGGCGGCCGGATCTGCCCCAAGGTCTGCGGCGTTGGGGGCGCAGAAGGGGTGGTGCAGGGCTTCGAGCCGGTTTTCGCCGGCGTTGAACTCGAACATCGGGAAATCCACCACCCAGAGGAAGTTCCACTGGTCGTTCTGCCGCTCGCTCTGCACCAGGCCGAGCTCGCGGGCCAGGAACTGGCGCACCCGATCGAGGGCCTTATTCACCGTGGCGGTGTCGCCTGCGCCAAACAGCAGCAGGGTGCCGGGCGTGGCGCCGCTGCGCTCCAGCAGCTCGGCTTTTTTGTCGTCTGAGAGGTTGTCCTTAATGGCGCCGATCGTGTCGATCTCGCCGCCCTCGCGCACCCGGATAAAGGCCAGGCCGCCGGCCCCAGCCTTTTGGGCCTCGCTGAACACATCGCCGCCGGGCTTGATGCGCACGTTGCTGATCGCCTCGTTGCCGCCGGGCACGGCGATGCACTTCACCGCGCCGCCGGCGGCCACGGCGCCGCTGAACACCTTGAAGCCCATGTCTTTGACCAGGTCGGAGACATCGCACAGCTCCAGGCCGTAGCGGGTGTCGGGCCGGTCGGTGCCGTAGCGGGCCATGGCCTCATGCCAGCTGAGCCGCGGGAAGGGGCGCGGCAGCTCGATGCCCTTGACGGCCTGCCAGATGCTGGCGATCAGGGCCTCGTTGAGCTCCAGGATCTGCTCCTGGCCCATGAAGCTCATCTCCATATCCAGCTGGGTGAATTCCGGCTGGCGATCGGCCCGCAGATCTTCATCGCGGAAGCAGCGGGCCAGCTGGTAATAGCGCTCGATGCCGCCCACCATCAGCAGCTGCTTGAACAGCTGGGGCGACTGGGGCAGGGCGAACCACTCGCCACCGCACACCCGGCTGGGCACCAGGTAGTCGCGGGCTCCCTCGGGGGTGGAGCGGGTGAGCACCGGGGTTTCCACCTCGATGAAGCCGGCCTCTTCCAGGAAGCGGCGCATCGCCTGCACCGTGCTGTGTCGCAGGCGCAGGTTGCGGGCCATGCGCTCGCGGCGCAGGTCGAGGTAGCGGTGGCGCAGGCGCAGCTCCTCGCGGGTGTTCTCCTCGTCGTGCAGCGACACCGGGAAAGGCAGGTTGCCCTTGACGGCATTGAGCACGGTGATGGAGGCCGCAACCACTTCCACCTGGCCGGTGGCCAGCTTGTCGTTGATGGCGTCGGCGGGCCGCTGGCGCACCGTGCCGGCCACCTGGATCACCGTTTCATTGCGTAGGTGCTCCGCTACGGCGAACATTGCGGCGCCGTTGTCGGGATCGACGGTGATCTGCACGCTGCCGCTGCGGTCGCGCAGGTCAACGAAAATCACACCGCCATGGTCACGGCTGCGGTCTACCCAGCCGCACAGCTCTACGGCCTGACCGCTGGCGTCTTGGCGCAGGTCGCCGCATCCGTGGCTGCGCATGGGGAGAAGGCAAGCGAATCCTCGATTTTCCCACGGCGCCGTCAGCGCCGGTAGAAGGGCCGCTTCACCACGGTGGCCGGCTCGGCCTTGCCCCGAACCTCCACCGCCAGCTCGGTGCCCAGCTTGGCGGCGGCGACGGGCACGCTGGCCAGGGCGATGGCCTTGCCCAGGCTGGGGGACCAGGTGCCACTGGTCACCTCGCCCACCACGGCGCCGTTGTGCAGCACCGGGTAGCCGTGGCGCGCGATCGCCCGGCCCTGCAGTTCCAGGCCCACCAGCCGCCGCCCCACCCCCTCGGCGCTCTGGCGCTCCAGCACCGCCCGGCCGATGAAGGGCTTGGGCATCTCCAGGTGCACCAGCCAGCCCAGCCCCACCTCCAGGGGCGTGGTGCTGGCATCCATCTCACTGCCATAGAGGTGCATGGCGGCCTCCAGGCGCAGGGTGTCGCGGGCGCCGAGACCGCAGGGGGTGACCCCCGCCTCCAGCAGCTGGCTCCACAGGTTGAGGCCCGCCTGGGCGGGCAGGAGCAGCTCGAAGCCGTCTTCGCCGGTGTAGCCGGTGCGGCCCACAAAGGCGGTGGCCCCCGCCAGCTCCAGCTCCCGGTGGCCGAAGCGGGGCAGGCCAGAAAGGCTTTCGCCGCAGAGGGCCTCCAGGCGCACCTGGGCCTCTGGCCCCTGCAGGGCCAGCAGTACCCCATCGCCCTTGCGGTCGTCGATGGCGATGCCGGCCGGCTCCAGCTGGCTGCGGATCCAGGCGGTGTCGGTGTCGGCGCAGGCGGCGTTGATCACCAGCACCAGCTCATGGCTGGCCGCTTCGCCCTTGGCTCCCTGGCGCCAGCCCCGGTCGTAGACGATCAGGTCGTCGCGGATGCCGCCGGCCTCGTTGAGCAGCACCGTGTAGCAGGCCTCGCCGGGGCCGATGCGGAACAGATCGGTGGGCACCAGGCCCTGCAGGGCATCCTTGACGCCATCGCCCCGCAGGCCCAGCACCCCCATGTGGGAAATATCGAAAACACCGCAGTGGCTGCGCACGGCGGTGTGCTCGGCCACCAGGCCGGCAAATTGCACGGCCATCTCCCAGCCGGCGAAGGGCACCATCCGGCCGCCAGCCGCCTGGGCTGCTTCGAATAGTGGGGTGTGCAGCAGGGTCATGGGGGGATCCTATTGGGGGTCGTGGCAATCACGAAGGAACTCGAAAGATTCGGGTTCCTTGCTTCCCAGCAGTGCCAGGCGTCCATACCTTGGGAGACCAAATCCCGATCTGTTGATGGGTCAAAGACCCTGCTGTCGTAGCTGCCGCCATTGCGCCCCTCCTAGGGGTGTGGAAATGGGCTGGTGCCAGCTGCGCCAGTTGCAGATCCACCCCGAGCTGGCCACCGAGCTGTGGTGCCACCACTGGACGGCCCGGCCACCGCGGCTGCCGGTGCTGGTAGGGGGCCAAGGCGCCGGAGCAACAGATGGCTCCCTAGCTGGGCCCCTGCCGAATCAGCAACTCAGCCTGGATGCGGTCCTGGGCCAAAGCTGAAGCGGATATAAATTTTTTACACGACTGCTCGCCCTGGCCGCTTTGCCTGGCCGCAGCAGGGATGCTGCGTTATTAAGTTATTTGATGGTTCCCGGAGGAGGCTGAGATGACCGCAACCATGTCGATCACCACCCCTATCGAGTTGATGGCGGCCCAGGTGGACTGCGAGATACTCACCCTGCCCACCGGTGCCAAGGTGTTTTCCCGCGGCGAGCGGGCCGATTCCATCTATGGGGCGCGGCGCGGCATCGTCGAGTTGGTTGGCGAAGGCGGGGAAAAACTCTGCTACCGGCCCGGCGAGCTCTTCAGTTACCAGGACATCGTCTGGGGCGATGGCTGCTACCGCAATGAGGCCCTGGCCCGCACCCCGGTGGAAATCCTGCGCCTCGATCGCCTCCGCTTCCTCAACCTGCTGCACAACCACCCCACCCTGGCCGTGCTGTTGATCAGCCAGCAGCATGAACGCCTGCGCGAGCAGCGCACCAGCGGCACCTGCTGCTACTGAAGCTCCCGCTCGATTGAGGCTGGAATGGCGTCGAAGCCGCCCCGTTGCCAGCGGGGACTCCAGATCTCCGAGCCACAGACGACGGCCGCGGCTCGGGCGGGATCCGGCTCCAGATAGCGACGGCCGTCTGTGGCGGCGAACGTCCAGCTCCACCAGCCGCTCGGATACATGGGCACCCAGCCATACATCGGGTCGGCGTAGCCGAACACCTCGCGGATCAGCTTCACCGTGTCGATGTGCACTTGGCGGAAGGCCTCCGGTGATTCGCTCTGGGTGGCAAACACGCCGCCGGGCCGCAGGATGCGGCGGCAGTGCTCGAAAAACGCTCGGTTGAACAGGCCTTCGGCGGGGCCGGCCGGGTCGGAGCCATCGACCATCACCACGTCGTAGCTGGCATCGGGCGCATTGGCGGCCCAGGCGATGCCGTCGCCCACCGTCAGCTGGAAGCGGGGGTCGCTCCAGCAACCGCCGCCGATGGAGGGCAGGTATTGCTGGCTCCACTCCACCACCAGCCCGTCGATCTCCACCAGGTCGAGCTGCTGCACGCCAGCGTGGCGCAGACACTCGCGGGCGGTGCCGCCATCGCCGCCGCCGATCACCAGCACCCGCTCGATGCTCGCCGCGCCGCAGAGGGCCGGATGCACGATCGCCTCGTGGTAATGCCGCTCCTGGCGCTCGGCCGTCATCCAGCAGCCATCGAGCAGCAGGCCCTTGCCGTAGCGCTGGCTGTCGATGATGGTCACCCGCTGGAAGGGCGACTGGGCTTCGGCGAGCACGGTGCCCTCGAGGCCGTAGCGCACGCCGTCGAAGATCTCGTCGATCCAGCCTGGGCTGGGTGGGGTGCTGCTGTCGGCCATGGACGGGAAGGATCGCATCTCCACATTTGCGCATCACGGGTTGCCGATCCCCCTGGGCTGCCCATGACAGGCTTTGGGGATGACTGGTGGGGTGCCTGGCGATCTGCAGCTGAGTGGGCGGTGGGTGATCCCCGCTGCGGAGCTGCGCTGGCGCTTCTCGCGCTCCTCCGGCCCGGGGGGCCAGAACGTGAACACCACCGACTCCCGGGTGGAGCTCGGGTTTGACCTGGCGGCCACAGCGGCCCTGCCGCCCCTGCTCCAGGCCCGGGCCCTGCGGCGGCTGGAGGGGCGGCTAGTGGAGGGCTGGGTGGTGATCGCCGCCAGTAAGCACCGCTCCCAGTGGCAGAACCGGGTGGCCGCCCAGCGGCGCCTGGTGGCGCTGCTGCAGGAGGCGATCAAACCGCCGCCGCCGCCGCGGCGGGCCACCAAGCCCACCCGGGGTTCAAAAGAGCGCCGCCTCGCCGCCAAGAAACTGCGCAGCGCCATCAAGGGGCAGCGGCGCTCGCGCCCCCAGCTGCCGGAGGGCTGAGCTGTTTATGGATGCCTACAGGAGCATGTACATCTGTACAACCTCCCGGAAGCACCAGATCGGCAGCGGGCCTGCCGCCTCAGCTGCCAGCCGGCGGCCCGTTCTCCGCCCGGATCTGGGCCTTGGCCTGCTGCCACAGGCCTTCGAGCTCGCCAATGCTGCGGCCCTGGAGATCGCCGCCCAGGGCGGCCTCCACCCGGGAGAAGCGATCGAGAAAGCGCCGATTGGTGCCGGCCAGGCCCTCTTCCGGGTCGATCCGGCACCAGCGAGCCACGTTCACCAGGGTGAACAGCAGATCGCCCAGTTCCTCCTGGGCATGGCGGCGATCCCCGGAAGCCACAGCTTCCTTGAGCTCGTCGAGCTCCTCGTGCACCTTCGCCCACACCCCCTCGATGTCATCCCACTCGAAGCCGGCCGCGGCCGCCTGTTTGGAGATGGTCATGGCGCCGGCCAGGGCGCCCTGGCCGCGCACCTTGCCGGCCAGGCGCTCGCTGAGGGGGCTGGTGGAGGGGACCTGTAGGCGCTCGGCGGCCTTGATTTCCTCCCAGCTGGCCGGTTCGCCGCCGAACACGTGCGGGTGGCGGCGCACCAGCTTGGCGCTGATGCCGCGGGCGATCGCCGCCAGATCAAAGCGCCCTGCCTCGCCGGCGATCTGGCCGTGCAGCACCACCTGCAACAGCAGGTCGCCCAGCTCCTCGGCCAGGTGGTTGTCGTCGCCATGGCGGATCGCATCGGCCACCTCATGGGCTTCCTCGAGCAGGTAGGGCACCAGGGAGGCGTGGGTCTGCTCCAGGTCCCAGGGGCAGCCGGTTTTGGGGTCGCGCAGCCTTGCCACCACGGCGATCAGCTCGGCGATGGCCTCAAGGGTCGGGGTGCTGGAGGGGGAGCCCATGGAGGTGGCGGGGCGCGGTAGGGCCACCCTCTCATCGCCACCCTCTCACCGGCGCCGCTTGTGCCACCGCCGTTTGCCCCGCCGCAGCAACCGCGGCGTTTTGGCCATCGGATCACCGTCCTGCACTAGATGCAGCCAGGCGCTGGCCTCCAGCCCCACCAGCGCCGCGATCACCAGGGGCTGGTGCCCGCGCCAGAGCTGCTGGACTAGCTGCACCAGGGCTGCGGGGGTCGGGGTGCCGAGGGGTTGGGCCAGCCAGCTGAGGCCGATCAGCAGGACGCCCAAATAGAGCAGTCGCCCGCAGCTGCCCAGCAGGGGGCTGTGGGAGAGCAGGGAGCGATGGCGCAGCAGGTTGCGGTAGGGCCACCAGAGCAGCCGCAGGGCCCCCCAGCGGCGGGTGGGATTGGAGCGGGTGTCGAGGTCGGGGGAGAGCAGCAGGCCCCCCAGCAGGAAGGCCAGGCTGGCGCAGGCCGCCCCGGCCAGCCCCTGCCACGGCCACCACAGCAATCCGAAGGGCAGACACAGGCCCCAGGTTGCTCGGTCGTGGCTGGGGCCGCTGGCCATGGTTGGTTGGTGTAAGTTGCGCAGCAAGCGCGATTAGCTCAGCGGTAGAGCGCCTGCCTTACAAGCAGGATGTCGCTGGTTCGAACCCGGCATCGCGCATCTTATCTTTTTGCTCCGCGTAGTAGCCGCGGCGGCTGTCAAACAGTTGGGCTAGTAATTTTGGCTTAATAATCTCAGTCTAGCGATTTAAGGAACTCGCCAATTTTTGGTGCACAGGTCTGGAGTACATGCTGCAAAGAGGTATGGCCCTTGCCCGTGCCGGAATCGCTAATCTCAACGATTTCCATTTTCTCGGCAAGTATGCACCTGGCCTCTTCCAGTTGGCCCAGCTCAACTGGCACCATTTCGTCGCCGTCAATTGCTACGGCAAGCACTTGGGCTTCAATCTTCTCAAGTGATAGGGCAGCGTTGAATGTGTCATTGGCCCGCAATTGGTAGATCCAGTCGTTGGCATCTAGTTTTGCGGCGATTTTCTTTGCCAGCCTGGGCAGGTGCCGGAGGGCAAGCTCCCTGGTGGGGGCAGCTCTCCATAGGTGGTTGACCCCGGACATAAATATCCAGTAGGTCATGATGGCTAGGGGAAAGTTGCGTGGGGGCTCAAGGTAATTGCCGCCATCCCAGCTTGGATCAATGAGCAAGGGCTCAATTCCGAGATAATCCTGCATGCCACGACGGCCGGCCAGCGGAAAGGGAGAGGCGACCATCGGGATGATGCTCTTGGCCGCCTGGGGATATTGAATTGCCCATTGCCATGCGAGCCTGCCGCCCAAGGAGCTGCCGATCACGGCCCGTAATTGGTTGATACCCAGGTGATTGGTTACCAGGTCGTGCTGGGCCCGAACCACATCCTCATGCTGGTAGGAGGGGAAGTTCATGCGCAGGCCATCGCTTGGTTTGCTTGAGCCGCCTGCACCAATGTTGTCTGAGATAATCACAAAGGTATGGCCCAGATCCAGGGGCTGGCCGGGGCCATACATGCTGTTGGCCCACCAACCCTCTGTATAAATCTGCCAGCTGCTTGCTGTTCCATGAATGAGCAGAACCGCATTTTGGATCAGGCCATTTGAGTCAAGCTGGGGCTCTCCCAGGGTGGTGTGGTTAATGCGCGCAAGGGCAAGTGTCTGGCCGCTTTCAAACTGAAAATTGTTGATCAGATGGAACTTTTCTCCGCTGTTTACGGCGAAGGTATCTCGATCAGCCATATTTTCTTGCTTCGGTTTATTGACCCCTAGCCTTGGGGCAGCATTTGGCCATGTTGTTCAGCCAACACGGTGCTTGAACCCTCACCGGGTCTTGCCGACTCTTGCCTCGTATCACCTAGTCAGTCCATCGGAACCCCCGTGGTGGGATCGAGGCGTTCGGCTAGGGCGGCCACCGGCACCATCACCAGCAGGGCCACGCCGCAGATCAACCACTGCTGGGGCTCCAGGGGGGCCGTGGCGAAGAAGCGGTTCATCCAGCCGAGCTGGCTGAAGCCCAGCTGCAGCAGCACCGCCGTGCCGATGCCCGCCAGCAGGATCGGATTGTGGTGCCA
>NZ_JAGQCQ010000126.1:0-9845 GCF_024346275.1 Cyanobium sp. BA20m-p-22 | reverse complement strand
CCGGCCCGCATTTTCATGGGGGATGGGGGTTCCTATTTCCTCGGATTCGCCCTGGCGGCCATCAGCATCGTCGGCCCGGCCAAGGGGCTCACCAGCGTCAGCCTGCTGTTGCCGTTGCTGATCCTGTCGCTGCCGCTGGCCGACATGTCGGCCGTGATCATGGGCCGCCTCAGCGAGGGCCACTCGCCCTTCTACCCCGACCGCCGCCACTTGCATCACCGCCTTCTGCGCAGCGGCCTCAGCCATCGCCGCACGGTGCTGCTGATCTATGCCTTCACCCAGTGGCTGGGTTCCCTGGCCCTGGTGCTGGTCAATGCTGAGCTGCGCTTTCTCTGGTTGGCGCTCGCCACCGCGTTGCTGATCTGTGTGTTGGTCAGCACCCGTCGTGCCTTGCAACAGCCACCTTCCAACAAGGAGCTCGGATGAGGTGACTGCCGAAATCCTCTGCATCGGCACCGAGTTGCTACTAGGCAACATCACCAATGGCAACGCCCGCTGGATTGCCGAACAGCTGGCGGCCCTTGGCATTCCCCACCACCGCCAGACGGTGGTGGGCGACAACCGCGAGCGGCTGATAGCCGCGGTGCGCGAGGCGGCCGGCCGCTGCCGGCTGCTGATCACCACGGGGGGACTGGGTCCCACCCCCGATGACCTCACCACCGAGGCGATTGCCGCCGCCTTCGGGGCCCCGCTGGTGGAGCACCCGGAGGTGTGGTCTGACATTCAGGCCAAGATCACAGCCCGGGGCCGGGCGGTGGCACCCAGCAATCGCCGCCAGGCCCAGCTGCCCCTGGGGGCGGCCGTGCTGCCCAATCCCGCCGGCACCGCACCGGGGATGGTCTGGACCCCGCCGGCTGGCGCGGGGATCCAGCCCGGATTCACCGTGCTCACCTTCCCCGGGGTGCCCAGTGAGCTGGAGCTGATGTGGCAGGTCACGGCCGTGGCCTGGTTGCGCGACTCGACCCTCGCGGCTGGGGTGTTCGCCAGTCGGATGCTGCGCTTTTGGGGGGTGGCCGAATCCAGCCTGGCCGAGCAGGTGGCCGATTTGCTGGCGGGCGAGAACCCCACCGTGGCCCCCTACGCCGGGGCCGGGCAGGTGAAGCTGAGGATCACGGCCCGGGCCGGCACGGCGGCGGCCGCGGCGGCGCTGCTAGTGCCGGTGGAGGCCGAGCTGCGCCGCCGCACCGGCAGTCTCTGTTTCGGCAGCGACGACGACAGCCTGGCCTCGGTGGTGCTGCAGTTGTTGCGGCAGCGGGGCCAGACGCTGGCCGTGGCTGAGAGCTGTACGGGCGGCGGCCTGGGGGCAGCCCTGGCGGCGGTGCCGGGGGCTTCGGATGTGTTTCTTGGCGGGGTGATCGCCTATGCCAACGCTGTCAAGCAGGAGTTGCTGGCGGTGCCGCTGGCCGCCCTTGAGGCTGACGGAGCGGTGAGTGATTCGGTGGCCACAGCCATGGCCGAGGGGGTCCGCCGCAGGACAGGAGCCACCTGGGCCCTGGCCGTGACCGGTGTGGCCGGGCCCGGGGGAGGTAGTGGCGATAAGCCCGTGGGGTTGGTGCACATCGCCCTCGCCGGTCCGGCTGGCTGCAGCAGCGAGGGGGTGCGCTTCGGCAGCAGCCGGGGGCGCAGCTGGATCCAGTTGCTGACGGTGGGGGAGGCCCTCAATCGGCTGCGGCTGGCCCTCTAGGGTGTGGGCAAATGTGTCTGCATCCGCTTTGAGCGCCGGCACCCTCTACGACAAGGTCTGGGATCTGCACCGGGTGGCCGAACTTCCCGGCGGCTCCACCCAGCTCTTCATTGGCCTGCATCTCATCCATGAGGTGACCAGCCCCCAGGCCTTCGCTGCCCTCAACGACCTGGGCCTGGGCGTGCGCCACCCCGAGCGCACCGTCGCCACGGTGGATCACATCGTGCCCACCACCTCCCAGGCACGGCCCTTCGCCGATCCCTTGGCCGAGCAGATGCTGGCCACCCTGGAGGCCAACTGCGCTGAGCACGGGATCACCCTGCATGGCATCGGCAGCGGCCGCCAGGGGATCGTGCACGTGATCGCCCCCGAGCTCGGCCTGACCCAGCCCGGCATGACCGTCGCCTGCGGCGACTCCCACACCTCCACCCACGGGGCCTTCGGCGCCATCGCCTTCGGCATCGGCACCAGCCAGGTGCGCGACGTGCTTGCCAGCCAGAGCCTGGCGATGGGCAAGCTCAAGGTGCGTCGCATCTGGGTGGACGGGCAGCTGCAGAGCGGTGTCTATGCCAAGGATCTGGTGCTGCATGTGATCCGTAGCCTGGGGGTGAAGGGCGGAGTGGGCTATGCCTACGAATTCGCCGGCCCGGCGATCGAGGTGCTCTCGATGGAAGAGCGCATGACCCTCTGCAACATGTCGATCGAGGGCGGTGCCCGCTGCGGCTACGTCAACCCCGACCAGACCACCTTCGACGATCTCAAGGGTCGGCCCTTTGCGCCTGCCGGTGCGGCCTGGGATCGGGCCGTGGCCTGGTGGAGCAGCCTGGCCAGTGGGCTTGATGCGCTGTATGACGACGAGGTGCGCTTCGATGCAACCGCCATCGCCCCCACTGTGACCTGGGGAATCACCCCGGGCCAGGGCATCGGTGTAGACGAAGCGGTGCCCACCCTCGAGCAGACCCCCCCAGACGAGCGCCCCCTGGCCCAGGAGGCCTATCGCTACATGGACCTCCAGCCAGGCAAGCCGATAGCCGGCACGCCGGTGGATGTGTGTTTCATCGGCAGCTGCACCAACGGCCGTCTCTCCGATCTGCAGGCGGCTGCAGCCGTGGCGAAGGGCCGCCGGGTGGCCCCCGGCATCAAGGCCTTTGTGGTGCCTGGTTCCGAGCAGGTGGCAGCCGCTGCTGAGGCTGAGGGGCTCGATCGGGTATTCCTGGCGGCCGGCTTCGAGTGGCGAGAACCCGGCTGCTCGATGTGCCTTGCCATGAACCCCGATCGCCTCGAGGGCCGCCAGATCAGCGCCAGCTCCTCCAACCGCAATTTCAAGGGCCGCCAGGGTTCCGCCAGTGGCCGCACCCTGCTGATGAGCCCAGCGATGGTGGCCGCAGCAGCCATCGCTGGCAAAGTCAGCGATGTGCGCCAGCTGTTGCCCACTATGCCGCGCCAGCAGCGATGACCAGTTCGCCATTCCCCATGGGCCCCATACCAGCCCTGCGCGGCCGGGCTGTGGTTGTGGCCGGAGACGATATCGACACCGATCGGATCATCCCGGCCCGCTTCCTCAAGTGCATCACCTTTGAGGGGCTGGGCAGTCAGGTGTTCGCCGACGACCGGGCCGAACGCCCCGCCAGCCACCCCTTTGATCACCCAGCAGCGCAGGGCGCTTCCCTGCTGGTGGTGAATCGCAACTTCGGTTGTGGATCCAGCCGGGAGCATGCGCCCCAGGCCCTGATGCGCTGGGGCATTCGGGCAGTAGTGGGGGAGAGCTTTGCCGAGATTTTTTCTGGCAACTGCCTGGCCCTGGGTATTCCCTGTTTCACGGCATCCCATGACTTAGTGCTGAGCCTGCAGGCGGCACTGGCCGCCATCCCCACGCTGGAGCTTGTCGTTTGCCTGGATTCCCTTCGCCTCGAGGCAGCTGATGGCCAGAGCTGGCAGCTTGAGTTGCAGCCAGGTCCACGCCAGATGCTGCTCTCAGGTCAGTGGGACGCCACCTCCCAGTTGCTCTCAAATGGCGCTGAACTCGATCGCTTGGTTGGGGCCTTGCCCTATCTCAACGGGTTCTAGGCCTGGGCACGAAGGGGGTGCCGGTGCCGGCGAAGTTGAAGTCGTTGAGTTTGACCCGGATACCACCAATGCCGTCGTAGGGGCTGTAAAAAACCCCGATTTCATAGGAGCGCCGCTGTAGTTTCAGCTCCACATAGGAATAGGAAGCATCGCCGTAAAACTCCGAGCGGCTATCAATATTGAAGGTGGCACCAGCTTCAATTACCAGTGGCCCATAGATCTGCTGGGCTGCCTGAAAACTCACCGTGCGAAGGTCCACGGTTCGATCAAAACCAAATGGGCTGGCCCCGTTTAAAAAAGTGCCGGCAATGGAGGTGGAGAAGCGGGTGTAATCGAAAAAGGGTTTGTCAAATTGGCCAATGGTGAAGGCGGGGCCACCCCAGAGGGTGAGCGTGTTCTGACTGGCACCGTCGCTATAGCTGGCTGCATAGCCGCTCACGCCAAAGTCGAGCCCAAAGCCAGGAACTACCGGGGAGGCTGCATAGCGAAAGCCGCGGGTGGGGTCATCGCTGCTATCGAGAGCTGCTCCCTGCCAGAGCTGAAGGGTGCTGCTGATCGCCAGGTTGGCGTAGCTGCGCCAAATTGTTTCGAGGGTGTTGGTTTCGAATAGTGTCGCTTCGTAGTTACCGGATTGGGCTGCCCAGTTTAGGTTAACTGGCTGAAAGAATGGCCCTTTGCTGCGTGGGACGGTTATCTTCTCGGCTGCCTGACCTGTTGCCTGATCTGTTGCCTGATCTGTTGGGTCGGGTGTTTTCGATGGCCGCGGGGATTTTGGTTTGTTGAGCACTATTCTGCCCGCTAAATTGGCGCCGTAGGAATACACTACCGTTTGCAATCCTAGGCTGCCATTGTAAATGCGCTCCCGGTAAGAGCCAAAAAGGCTGGCGCTGGCGCTGTTGTGGCCTGGCAGTGCCAGGGGGGCGCTCAGCTGGCCGGTGCTGCGGGTGCCGGAGCTGAAATTGTCGGGATTGAAGGTGGACAGGCTGGCCAGGGCGTTTAGGGATAGCCAGCCCATTGGCAAGTTTAGCGCCGCCAGCAGGCCGAACATGTCAGCGAGGGTGGCTGGCTGGTCAGTGTTGGGGCTGGCCAGGCTCTCGCCAGGCAATACGTAGCTGTTGGTGTTGCCTTCCAAGGCGCGTTGCAACATCAGTTGCGGTTGGAGCCGCAGGCTGCCGTTGCGCCCGAGCCTGATCGGATCGAGGTTGTAGCCGATAAAGAAGCCATCGCGATCCTGGTTGTCGGTATCCGCGGCCCAGCGTATTTCCTCCTCGCCAATGGTGGTGTTGACAATCGCGGGCAGGGACACCTTGCCATCGAGCAGTATCTGCGCCCTGCGACCCTTGATTTTGGTCACCCCTTTGTCGTCCATGACGGCCACCACCTTGCGGGCAATGCTCCAGGAGGCCGCAGGGGTGAAGGGATCGTTGGTGAAGGCCATCTCTTCGGCTGTCCAGCGCTTTGCCTGAATTTTTATCTGGGCGCCCTGGAAGCGCATACGGCTGATCGTGCCCCCCCCGACAGAGGGTGGACGGTACCCATAGCCAGCACTGTTGAGAGAATCGTTGGTGTCGATAACGGCGTCAAGATTGATCTTCAGCTGGGTGCCCCAGCTTTGTTGATAGGCCACGTTGCGCACCCGCTGCTCAGTTGCAGTGAGCTGTTCCGGTTCGCCCGCGCCCGCTGCTAGCGGCTGCGGCTTGGCTGGGGTTTCGCCTGGCAGGGGGCCAAAGGCCACAGATTCGAGCGCCTGGTTCAAGCTCAGCGCAGGCCTGGTGAATTCACTGCCGGGGCAGCCGGCCGGGGGGGGCATGGTCGGCAGGTTGGTGCGACCAGGGGGGATAAGCCGCACAAGGCTTTTTTTAGCCGGGTCGGCCACCAGGGGTGGACAGACAAAGGAAGGCTTTTGGGCAACGGTTGGTTGGTCACTTAGCAGGGTGTCCTGGTCAATGACGCCGTAGACATCATCCAATTCACCGGTCCCTTCCAGTTCGCTGTAGCGCAACCGGCTGGCCTGAAGATATTGATCCCCCTTGCTGAGCCGCACCTGGCCAGATATGTAGATGCTGCGACTCTTTTCTGCCATTTCCACCCGCTCGGCCTGAAGCAGCCAGCCGTTGAAGCGAGCTTGCACATTGCCCGTGGCCACGAAGCGATTCAGTTGCTGGTCGTAGCCCTGCTGGTCTGCCCTGATCACCACAAAGCTCGGGGTCGGCTCAGCCGATGGGGCTGGAGCAGGGCCGGCCCCCTGGCCTTGGGGGCTGGGCTTCTCTGCCGCGAGGCTGGCCCCACTCAGCAGGCTGGGCATCAGGATCGCGGGTAGCGCCAGCAGGGCCAGGTGGCGGCGCGATAGGAGTCTCCAGCTAAAAAATTTGGCCGGGAGGTTCAAGCCAAGTTGCATTAGCCCCAAGGCCTGATTTGCGTTGAATTTGTCTGGGTAACTGGACAGCACATGCACACGAAGGCTCTCCGGATAATCGCCCTATTGTCGCGATTATTCCATAGAGATCCGGCGCCCTTGGGCCCCAGTGGTCAGTCTTCGAGGTCTTTACGGCTGGGGGTGCGGCTGGGATCGCTTGCCAGGAAGCCAAACACGAAGATCCCGATAAAGAAGAAAACGACCGAGTAAACCGAGATCTTGAGGGCGAGCATGGTTCGGCCTTGGGGAACGGCGGGCGGGTGACAGGGAGTGACAGGCGTTTGGGGAAGCCTGCTCGATCCCGCGGCAATCCCGCGGCGGCGGGATCATCCTATGGGTCTTGGCTTGCTATCCAACGATGCCCGAGGCCCCTCTACCAGGGCAGCCCCCGAGGATTGAAACGTTTCAGTCACGTTCGCAGCCCCGCGCAGCCCGATGGGATCTGCAGCCGCTGTGGAGCTGGCCGCAGGCCGAGGGTGGCCAGGGCCAGGCTCTGGCCGATCCCTGGGGGGCCCTGCATCGCCCCGACTGGCACTCCCGGGGACTGCTGATCTGGCCCCGGGGTGGCCAGTGGCGCCGGCTGAGGCTGGAGCTGGTCTGTCCAGAACCCTGGCGGCAGCTCCAGGTTCCCGCTCCGGTGGCCCAGGCCCGTCTGGTGTTGCGCTGGTGGGCCGACCAGGCGGAACTGCGGGTGGATGGCCTGGTGGTGCATGGCGGCGATCTATTTGATACGGCCTGTCGCTGGGTGTTGCCCCAGCGCTGGTGGCAGGGGGAGACCCTGCTGATAGAGCTGCGGCTGCGCAGCCCCCTCCACGACGACGGGGCCCTGATCGAGAGTCGCCTGGAGCTCGAACCCCTGGATCCGGCCGATCCCGCCGGCCTGTTGGCCGAAACCAAGGCTGAGCTGGCCCAGCTGCGGGGCGGCCAGCCTCTGCGCGGCGGCTTCCACCTGCTGGGCCACGCCCACCTTGACCTGGCCTGGCTGTGGCCGGTGGCCGATACCTGGCTGGCGGCTGAGCGCACCTTCTCTGCTGCGCTGGATCTGATCGAGCGCTTTGGCGAGCTCCATTTCGCCCACTCCACGCCGGCCCTCTACGCCTGGTTGGAGCAGTACAGGCCTGAGCTGTTCAGCCGCCTGCGCCGGGCGGTTGCAGCCGGTCGGTTCGAGCCGATCAATGGCCCTTGGGTCGAGAGCGATTGTGTGTTGATTAGCAGCGCCTCGCTGTTGCGCCAGTTCCAGCTGGGCCAGCACTACAGCTCCACCACCTTTGCGGAGCTGGAGCACGCCCTGGCCTGGCTGCCGGACAGCTTTGGTTTCGCCGCCGGTCTGCCGGCCGTGGCCCGCAGCACTGGCGTGCGTTGGTTCTGCACCCACAAGCTCTTCTGGAACGCCACCAATCCCTTCCCCCACCGGCTGTTTCGCTGGCGCAGCCGCTGTGGTGCCGAGCTGCTGGCCCTGATGACTGCCCCGATCGGCACCGATGGGGATCCGCTGGCGATGGAGCGCTATCGCCTGGCCTGGCAGGGGGCGACGGGGGTGGACGGGACCCTCTGGCTGCCTGGGGTTGGCGACCATGGCGGCGGCCCTACGGCAGAAATGCTTGAGCAGCTGCGGCTCTGGCAGCAGCAAGACGAGGCCGCACCCCAGCGGCACGGCAGCCTGCGGGCCTACCTGGCCGAGCTCGAGCCGCTGGCCCGGCGGCTGCCGGTGTGGCGCGATGAGCTCTACCTGGAGCTGCACCGGGGCTGCGCCACCTCCCGTCCCGATCAAAAGCGCCACAACCGCACCCTGGAGCGCCTGCTGAGGGAGGCGGATTTGGCCCAGGCGCTGGCCGGTTCAGGCCCGCCGGTTGCCTGGGAGACCCTGCTGTTCCAGCAGTTTCACGACATCCTGCCGGGCACCTCGATTCCGGAGGTGTTTGACCAGGCTGAGCCCCAGTGGCGGGCCGCCCGCCGCCGTGCCTGCTTCCTAAGGGATCGGGCCCTGCAGGCCTGGCTAGGGCCCTGCCGGGGCTGGTGGGTTGCCCAGCTGCAGCCCCTGGCAGCTCGGGCCCGCACCCTGAGGTTGCCAGCGGGCCGTTGGAGCCATGCCGGCCTTGAGCTGCCGGCCCAGGCGGCCCGCGGCGGCGGCCAGTGGCTGCAGTTGCCTGCTCTGGCCGGGGTGGATGCCCTGGCGCTGGAGCTAGAGCCGGAGCTGGAGCGCAGGGCCGGATCCCCCGCTGGCGTGACAGCGCCCGTGTGGGTTGAGGGCTGGCGCTGCGGCAACGGTTTGGTGAGCTTTGAGCTGGGCCCCCAGGGCCTGGAGCAGCTCTGGGATGGCACGGGCCAGCCCCAGCTCGGGGCTCCCCTGGCCTGGCGGCGCTACGCCGATCGGGGTGAGTTCTGGGATGCCTGGGATATCGCCGCCGACTACCGGGAGCAGCCGCTGGAGTGGGCTTGGCAGGGCGAGCCGACCTGGCTCGAGCGCGGACCGCTCTGCACCAGTTTTCTGTGGCGCGGCTGTTGCGGTGCCAGCCGGCTACGGCTGGAGGGGCGCTTGCTGGCCAACACCCCCTGGTTGGAGTTGGTGCTGAGCGTTGATTGGCGCCAGCGCCACGAGTTGCTGCGCCTGGAGGTCCCCCTGGCCCAGCCGGCGGACCGCTGGGCTGCCGACACCTCCGGGGGGGTGCTCGAGCGGCCGGCCCAGCCGGTCACGGCCCGGGAGCGGGCCCGCTGGGAGGTGGCGGCGATCAGCTGGATCGCGTCGGTGCCTGCCGATGGGGGTCTGGCGGTGTTACTCGATGGCCCCCAGGGGGTCTCGGCGAGCCCGAGCCAGCTGGGCGTGTCCCTGCTGCGGGCCCCCACCTGGCCTGACCCCGGCGCCGACAACGGCCGCCAACGGCTGCGGCTGGCCCTGATGCCCTGTCGCCCTGGCTGGGGCCGCGCCGGGGTGCCTCAGCAGGCCGTGGCCTTTCGCGAGCCCCTCTGGCTGCGGCCGGCGGCGGTCCAGGCCAGGCCCACCCCGCGCCCGGCCTTGCCCTGCCTGGGGGAGGGTTTGCTGCTGTTGGGCTGCCGGCCCTCGGGGGCGACAGCAACCGTGGTGCTGACCGTGCAGAACTGCTCCCCGTGTCGCCGCCACCTGGAATTGGGCCCCAACTGGCGGTTGATGCAGCGTCTCGATGGGCTGGAGAAGCCCTTGCCCCTCGATCAGCTGCCAGGCGGGGATCCCTGCTTGCTGCTGCCCTGGAGCATCGGTTTTTGGCGCCTCTCAGTCGTCCCTCAGTCGTCGTGGTCGTCAAAGGGGTCGGTGAGGCCCTTTGACGGGGGGCCGAAGGCTTGATATACCCCAAAACCGGTGAGGGCTAGGAGCACCGCCAGCACGGCAAGGGCCACGGAAAGGGCCGGTGAGCTGGTGGTGGTTGGATCCATGGCTAGGGAAAGGTGCAGGTGTCGGGTTGCGTCACAACTCTCGACGCCCCAGCGCGGCAGGGCGCTCAAGGCCCTTACAGTAACGGGAGCGATTCAATGCCCGAGGGGCTTCAGCAGTCATGGCCCAACGCACCCGCCTCGGCGACATCCTGCGGCCACTCAACTCTGAGTACGGCAAGGTTGTTCCCGGTTGGGGCACCACGCCCGTGATGTGCATCTTCATGGTGCTGTTCCTGGTGTTCCTGCTGGTGATTCTCCAGCTGTACAAAA
>NZ_JAGQCQ010000125.1:0-9850 GCF_024346275.1 Cyanobium sp. BA20m-p-22 | reverse complement strand
AGAAAGGGAGCAAGTAATGTCATTGAATATACTTAAAGCGCAATTCGCGCCGGCCATCCTTAGGCTTCCCCTTTTTCTTGCCGGGCTGTGTGCATCTGGGTTGGCCATAAATTTGCTTTCGGGTATGCCCGCCCGGGCATTAACTGTTACAAATTCCGAGGTCTTTTCGCCCGTGCTTCAGGTTGATGGTGGGATCCTTGACACAGGGCTGCTTATTGGAGGGCTGGGCTCTTCCGTGACCAACGTTTCGCTAAGCGTCAGCCTTACAAAATGTGGAGGTCGTGTTCCTATCGGCTCTTCTGGTGTCTGCAGTAGCCCCGATTTTTCTTTTAATAGTGAGATTCAACTCTTCCTGGAAAGCCCAACTGGAACCTTTGCGCAAATGGTTTACCAAGGTGACTTAACTGGTCAGACACCAGGTGCTACAGTTACTTGGGATTTCCAGGATTCCTTCTCCTCGCCGGTAAGTGGCTCTTTATTAGTGAGCGGCAGCTACCAATCTGCGGACCTTTTTTCCATTTTTAATGGAGAAGCTGCCAACGGGACCTGGAGGCTCTATTACGAAGACACAACTCCAGGTGGCCCCTTCAGTATCAACAGCTGGGCCATCTCCGTAACTGATGAGACCGGCCCCGGCCCAGGACCCACCCCCGCCGATGTGCCAGGTCCCCTTCCCCTGTTTGGGGTTGCTGCCGCCTTTGGCTGGAGTCGCGTGCTTAGGAAACGGATCCGGGCCCGCCGTGACCTTCGGTCTGGTTCCTAGGGATTCCAAGCCCGGCCCTGCCTAAGGTCGCCCCATGCCCTTGCTGACTCTTCGCCCTGCCACCAGCCTTTCGGGTCGCATGGCCCGTTGGGGTCTGGTGATTGTGGTGGCCTACGCCCTGGTGGCAGTGCTTACCCCCCTGTTGGTACAGGTGGGCTGGTTGCCCGAGCCCAATTCCGGACTGCAGAACCCCATCTACGCCGCCCCCTCCCTGGGCCACTGGTGCGGCACCGATCGGCTTGGCCGCGATGTATGCGTGCGCACCCTGGCCGGTAGTGGCGTGGCCCTGCAGGTGGTTTTGCTGGCCCTGGTGATCGCCCTGGTGATCGGCGTTCCCCTCGGCATGGTGAGTGGCTACCTGGGCGGCTGGGTAGATCGGCTGCTGGTGCTGTTGATGGACACCCTCTACACCCTGCCGGTGTTGCTGCTTTCCGTGGTGATGGCTTTTCTGCTCGGTCGCGGCCTGCCCAATGCCGCTGCTGCCCTCTGCGTTGTCTACATCCCCCAGTATTTCCGCGTCGTGCGCAACCAGAGCGCCCAGGTGAAGGCAGAGCTCTATGTAGAAGCGGCCCAGTCGCTCGGCGCCGGGCCCCTGTGGATCCTGCGCCGCTACCTGTTGCGCAACGTGATCACCTCGGTGCCGGTGCTGCTCACCCTCAATGCCGCCGATGCGGTGCTCGTGCTCGGCGGCCTCGGTTTCCTCGGCCTGGGTTTGCCCGAAACCATCCCCGAGTGGGGCGGCGACCTCCAGCAGGCCCTCACCGCCCTCCCCACCGGCATCTGGTGGACCGCCCTCTACCCCGGTGTGGCTTTGTTTGTACTGGTGCTCGGCCTGTCGTTTCTGGGGGAGGGGCTCGAGAGCTGGCTCAGTGGTGGCAATGCCCAGCGCTCTGGCAGCTGAAGCTGCCTTCAGGGGCGCAGTTGCCGCAGCCATTTTTCGAGCGGTTCACAGCGGATGCCATCGATCAGCAGCGCCTTGAGGTCGCTGCGGTCGATGCGACGGCTGCGTTTTACCTCAATGGCCAGAAACAGATTCGGGCTATACACGATGAAATCCACCTCCAATCCGGATCGGGTGCGCCAGAAGCTGAGCTGGGCGCCTCCGGGCCGCAGCTGGCAGAGCGCCCGCAGATGTTGCGCCACCAGGGATTCGAGGGCTATGCCATCAATCTCTTCCGGCGCATCCAGCGGCCCGCGGGGCCTGAGGGAGCGAAACACGCCGGCATCGAAGTAGAAAAACTTCTGGTGCTGCACCAGCTGCCGCTGGGCCCGCCGTCGAAACACCGGCAGCCGAAAGCTGATCAACAGATCCTCCAGAATTCCCAGATAGCTTTCTGCCCGTTTGCGGGGAATTTCGGCTTCTCTGGCCAGGTTGGCCAGGTTTAGTAATGAGCGGTGGATTTACCAGTTCCGCGAGGGCCGAACAGGAAGAAGCTGCCGGGCGGCGGCTGCAAAAATCGTATGGCTGACGCCATATTCGCAGCCGAAATGGAGTTTTGACCACCATTTTGCATTGATTTCGGGCGACCGTCTGACCAAGGCCGCGCCTGAATCAGCCAGTACTCCTATGGCCCCAGCGCCAGCAGCTCAGCTCAGTGGCCCAGCTTCAGTGGCGCATCTTCAGGCTGCGGGGCAGGCTTTCGCTGATGGCCCCCTCGGCGTCGAGGGCTGGGTAGGGCCGCCCCTCCCTTTGACACCAGGCGGCCACCTCCGGGTAGGCCCACTCAAACAGCAGGCGGCCGTAGCGCTCTGGTTCCAGCCCTTCGCCGCCGCTGGGCACCCGGCCGGCCGCCTGGCGTTGGCGCAGTGCCTCAAACAGCAGCGTGGCGCAGGCCACGCTCACATTCAGCGATTGCACCATCCCTCGCATCGGGATCACCACCGGTTGGTCCACCAGGGCGGCCGCTGCTGGGCTCAGGCCCCACTTCTCGGCCCCCAGCACAAAGGCGCAGGGCCCGCTGAAATCGCACTGCCGATAGTCCACCGCCTCCTGGGAGAGGTGGGTGCCGAACAGCCGCAGGCCCCGATCCTTCAGCCCCTGCAGCAGCTCGCCGATTTCGGCGTGACGATGTAGGGGCACCCACTTCTCGCTGCCCTTGGCCGTGCAGTTGAGGGTGGGGGTGCGGCCCGCCAGGCTCACCACATGGGCCTCCAGCACCCCCACCGCATCGCAGCTGCGCAGGATCGCCGAGAGGTTGTGGGGCTTGTCCACGTGTTCGAGCACCACGGTGAGATCGCCCATGCGCTGATTGAGCACGGCCTTGAGCCGCTCAAAGCGGCGGGGCAGCAGGGGCATGGCGTCAGGTGAGCTGCGGATTCATGGCCGCAATTCACTCGACACGCGGATGGAAGCGGCTGCTGAAGGCGAGCAAATCGAACCCGCTGAACACAAAGCTGATGCCCACCAGGATCCCAATCACGGAGAGCAACCCGGCCGGACTCATCGAGAGGATCAGGAAACCCAGCACAAGGGTGACGATGCCGTTGACCAGGCCCCAACCCCATCCCCTGGTGGAGCGATGGCTCAGCGAGAGGAGGGCAGTCACTACCCCCTCAGCCAGGAACACGATGCCGATCGCCGTGGCCAGCGCTTTCACCTGGAAGGCCGCCGGCACGATGCCCGCCTTGAATTGCAGGAGCACCCAGAGCCCCGTGACCAGAAACAGGGTTGAGACCACCAGCCGCCAGAAACAGTGCCAGCGTCCGAGGCGTCTCGCCCGTGAGATGTTGTCGATCCAGCCAACGATGCCGCCCACTAGGAAGGCAATCGCCACCATCAACGTCACCGAGGCGGAGGCCACCACGGGAAAGCCGAGGGCCAGGAGGCCCAGAACGATCATGACGATTCCTTCGGCCTGGGTCAGGCCCCGCAACCTGCCCTCCTCCTCAGCCCGTCGACCCAGGGGAACGGCGCCAGATTCATCGTCTGGGATGTTGAAGGTCGCGCCGGAGGGCATGGAGACGTCGTGAAAGATAGGCATCAACCGTAAGCAGGGCTCAGCCAAGAAAGCCCTGCCGGTCATGCACCGTGATCATGCCCGCCAGGAGATGGCACTGCCCAGCCGATGGAACAGCCCAGGAGATGGAACTGTCCAGCCGATGCCAAGCCCAAACGCCTTCGACCAGCAGGTCTATGCCGCCGTGGCCCGCATCCCCCGCGGCCAGCTCGCCACCTACGGCCAGATTGCCGAGCTGATCGGCGTCTGGGGTGCGGCGCGCCAGGTGGGTTGGGCCCTGCGCCGCCTGCCCCTGCCGTCGGAGATTCCGTGGCATCGGGTTGTTAATGCAAAAGGGCAGATCAGCTTCACCCCCAGCCGCGAGGGCAGCGACTGGATCCAGGCCGAGCTGCTGCGCGCCGAGGGCATCCCCGTGGATGCTGCCGGTTGCCTGCCCCTGGCCCGTCACCGCTGGCAGCCGCGCTAGGTGTGGAGCCATGCCCCCCGACCCCGCCGCCTTGCAGTCTGTTGCCGCCCCGGAGTCCAATCCGGAGACTGCCCCGGTGGGTCTGGCGCCGCGCCAGCTGGCCTGGCAGGTGTTGCTGGCAGTGGGGGCGGGGGCCTACGCCGACCTGGCCCTGGAGCGGGAGCTGCAGCGCCATCCCCTCGAAGGCGCCGACCGCGCCCTGGCCACCGAGCTGGCCTACGGCGCCATCCGCCAGCGGCGCCTGCTCGACGGCTGGCTTGATGCCCTTGGCAAGGTGCCCGCCGCCCGCCAGCCCCCCAAGCTGCGCTGGCTGCTGCACCTGGGGCTCTACCAGCTGCTGTTCAGCACCCGGGTGCCGGCCTCGGCGGCGGTGAGCACCAGCGTGGAGCTGGCCAAGCAGGGCGGCCTGGGCCGGCTGGCGCCGGTGGTCAATGGCCTACTTAGGGCTTGCGGGCGCCGGCGCGCGGGGGCCAAACCTGAGCCCTGGGATGGCCTGGGCCCCCTGCCCGCCGATCCCGCCGGCTGCCTGGGCCTGCGCCACTCCCTGCCCGCCTGGCTGGCGGAGCTGGCCATGCAGTGGCCCGAGCCCGAGCTGTTCGCGGCCGCCTGCAACCAGCCCCCCGCCCTCGACCTGCGCGTCAACCCCCTGCGCACTAGCCGGGCGGCTGTGCTGGAGGCCTTTGCCGCCGCCGGGCTGGAGGCGGCCCCCCTGCCGGAGCTGGCCAATGGCCTCACGCTGCGGGGCCGCAGCGGCGAGCTGCGCCACCTGCCCGGCTATGGCGAGGGCCACTGGTGCGTGCAGGATCGCTCTGCCCAGGCGGTGGGGCTGCTGCTGGATCCCCAGCCCGGCGAGCGCATCCTCGATGCCTGCGCTGCCCCCGGCGGCAAGAGCACCCACCTGGCTGAACTGATCGGCGACCAGGGCGAGGTGTGGGCGGTGGATCGTTCCGAGGGCCGCCTGCGCCGGGTGGGGGTCAACGCCGCCCGGCTCGGCCTGGGCTCCATCCACACCCTGGTTGCCGATGCCACCGAGCTGGCGGCCGAGAAACCCGAGTGGTGCGGCTGGTTTGATCGCATCCTGTTGGATGCCCCCTGCTCGGGCCTGGGCACCCTGGCCCGCCACGCCGATGCCCGCTGGCGCATCACCCCTGCCCTAATCGGCGAGCTGGTGCTGCTGCAGCGCCGCCTCCTGGAGGCCCTGCTGCCCCTGCTCAAGCCGGGCGGTCAGTTGGTCTATGCCACCTGCACCGTCAATTCCGCTGAGAACAGCCAGCTGCTGCAGGCCTTCCTCGGTGACCATCCGGCCTGGCAATGTCTGCAGCAGTGGCAGCGCTGGCCCGCCCCCGGCGGCGGCGATGGCTTTTATGCCGCCCTGCTGCAGGCATCGCCGCCAGGGGCCTAGGGCGGAGTGGGGGCGGTCACAGGTGGCGGTGGCGCCTCTGGGGCTGGAGGGGGGGCGGTGGCTGGCGCTGGGCTCGGCGGGGCGGCCGGTGCCTGGCTCTCCTGCTGCTGGATCGGCGCTGCCTCGCCCTCCAGGCTGGGGCTGGGATCGAGTTCCAGGGGTTGGGGGGCCCGGTAGGGCAGGTCGTCGGGCCGGCTAGTCGGCTTGGCCCGCTCCGGCGGTTTCTTTCCACCCCGGTAGGTGTCCTGCAGCTCCGGTCGGGGCGGGAACTGGCGCACGGGCAGGTTTTTTGTGATCGGCGCCATGAAGGCCCGCCAGGCGTAGGTGGCCACCACGCTGGTGTCCTTGGTGCCCCGGCTGTCGTCGTAGCCGAGCCACACGCCTGTGGTGAGCTGGGGGATCGAGCCGATGAACCACAGGTCCCGGCCCCCCTCAGAGGTGCCGGTTTTGCCCGCCACCGGTCGATTCGGCAGGGCGGCGCCGCCGCCGGTGCCCGACTGCACGGCCCGTTGCAGCATCCACATCATCATCGCGGCGATGTCGCTGTTGACCGCCCGCTTGCCGGGGTCGCCCTCGACCCGCCGGCTCCAGAGCAGCTCGCCGTTGGGCCCGAGAATTTCCTCAAACGGAGTCGGTTTGACGTAGATGCCGCCGTTGTTGATGGCGGCGTAGGCCGCGGTCATGTCCAGGACCGTCTGCTCGTAGGCGCCCAGGGCCATCGGGTAGAAACGCCCCAGTTCCCGGCTGATGCCCAGGCTCTTGGCGGTGGCGATCACCTTGTCGAAGCCCAGCTCCTGGAGCAGGGCCACCGCCACCGTATTGAGCGAGTTCTGCAGGGCCACCACCATCGAAACCGAGCCCAGGTAGCGGCTGCCGAAGTTCTTCGGGCAGTAGCCGCGGAAGCAGCGGGCTGAATCGCGCAGCACTCGCTCCGGCAGCATCCCCTCCTTTAGAGCCGTGAGATATACAAACAATTTGAAGGTGGAGCCGGGGGAACGCAGGGCCTGGGCCGCTCGGTTGAACTGGCTGTCGAGAAAATCAGTGCCGCCCACCATCGCCCGCACCAGGCCGGTGCCGGGCTCCATCGCCACCAGGGCCCCCTCCATATCCCCGCTGGCGTAGGTGTTGATCGCCTTCTGCGCCTCCTTCTGCCAGGCCAGGTTGACGCTGCTGCGCACGGTCAATCCGCCAACTTCCAGCTGCTCGGGGGTGAGCACCTGGGGCAGTTCCTGCTGCACCCAGCTGCTGAAGTAGGGGGCCTGGCTGTCCCAATACTTGGGTTCGGCAGGCCTGAGCTCCAGGGGGGAAGCCTCGGCCTGCTGTTGCTCGCTGCTGCTGATGAAGCCGGCCTCCTGCATGCGCCGCAGCACCACCGCCCGGCGCTCCAGGGCCAGATCCGGATTCACCAGGGGGGAATACACCGAGGGTGCCGGCGGCAGTCCGGCGATCAGGGCAGCCTCGGGGAGGTTGAGCTGGTCGGGGGTTTTCGAGAAGTACACCCAGGCCGCATCGGCCACGCCGTAGGCACTTGAGCCCAGATACACCACATTTAGATATTCGGTGAGGATCTGGGCCTTGCTCAGCTGGCGCTCGAGCTTGCCGGCCAGGGCGGCCTCCTTCAGCTTGCGCACCAGGGTGCGGTCCTGGCTGAGGAAAACGGTGCGGGCCAGCTGCTGGGTGATCGTGCTGGCCCCTTCCTCCACCGACCGCTGGCTGATGTTGCGCACCAGGGCCCGGCCGATCCCCACCGGGTCGATGCCGTTGTGCTGGTAGAAGCGCCGGTCTTCGGCGGCGATGAAGGCCTGCTCCACCAGGGTTGGCAGGGTTTCGGGGGTGAGCTTTTCGCGGGTCACCGGCCCGATCTTGTGCACCACCTGGCCATCGGCCGAGAGGATCGTGAGGGTGCCCGGGCGGTTGAAATGGTTGATGCCGCGGGCATCGGGCAGCAGGCTGTCGAGGCCAGCCACCAGGGCGGCCTGGCCGCAGGCCACACCGCCCCCGATCAGGGCGGCCAGCAGGCCGGCCCGCACCAGGTTGGGGCGGCGGCGGGGCTTGGGGGCCTGGCGGGTGGCTGCGCCGCTCACTTCAGCTGACCAGGGTGCCGGAGCTAACCAGGGTGCTGTGGCCGATCGCCAGGGCCGTCACCAGCATGCCGAGCACCAGAAAGGGCTGGGCGCTGGCCTGGTATTTGACGTCGAAGGCCACCGGGTCGCGCAGCAGCCAGATGTCCTGGAAGGTGATCTGGGGAATGATCAGCAGCACCAGCAACACTGCGGCGAAATGCTGACCGATGGCGATCAGCACTGCCACCATCGCCAGTTGAAACAGATCGATCATGCCTGCACTGATCCAGCTGGCCCTAGTGATGCCGAAGGCAACCGGCAGGCTCTGCAGGCCCAGGGCCCGGTCGCCCTCAACGCTCTTGAAGTCGTTGACCACGGCGATGCCCAGGCCCGCCAGGGAGTAGGCCAGGGTGAGGATGGCGGTGGTCCAGGTGAGCTGGCCGAACAGGGCCTGGCCTGCCCACCAGGGCAGGGCGATGTAGCTGGCGCCCAGGGCGTAGTTGCCGAGCCAGCCGTTCTGCTTGAGCTTCAGCGGCGGTGCCGAATAGATGAAGCTCACAAACGAGCCGCCCAGGGCCAGCAGCAGTAGCACCGGCGTGCCGTGGCCCGCCCATAGGTCCAGGGCGTAGGCCACGCCGAGGCCCGCCAGCAGCAGGATCCAGATCTGGGCCTTCACCTGGCCCAGGGGGATGGCCCCTGAGGGGATCGGCCGGTAGGGCTCATTGATCGCGTCGATCTCGCGGTCGTAGTAGTCGTTGAGGGTTTGGGTGTAGCCGGCCAGCAGGGGCCCGCTCATCAGCATGCAGGCGATCGAGGCGCCCACCTCGCTGAAGGTCCAGTGGAAGTTGCCGGAGGCGGCTGCGCCGCAGAGCACCCCCCAGATCAGCGGGATCCAGGTGACCGGCTTCATCAGCTGCAGCCGGATTTTCCAGATGCTGCTGGTGCCGCTGGCACCCTTCATGCCCAGCAGCTGGCGAGCACCGGCGCCGCTGGCAGCTTCAGGGTTGGGGCTGTTGCTCAAGGGCCTGGGCCTCAGGAGAGGGTGATTTCGTCGTCAAAGAACCAGGCTGTCTGGCCACCGCTGAGGGCCACCACCACGCCGATGCCCTTGCCGTCCACGGTGCGAAAGCCGGTCACGGTGCCGGTGGCGTCAGCCTTGAGGGCCTCGACCATCTCAGTGGAAATGCGGTCGCGCACCCGGGTGATCCGCACCTTGGAGCCAACGTTGATGGTGGCAGCCTGGGACATGGCCGGCGCGACTGGAAAGTGGCGCAACATTAACAGCGCTTACCGGAGCCCCCGTCCATGGTTGCCAAGCGGATCATCCCCTGTCTCGACGTGGCCGATGGCCGGGTGGTGAAGGGGGTGAACTTCGTGGGTCTGCGGGATGCCGGTGACCCGGTGGAACTGGCCTGTCGCTACAGCGCCGCGGGGGCCGATGAGCTTGTCTTTCTCGACATCGCCGCCAGCCACCAGGGCCGCTCCACCCTGGTGGAGCTGGTGCGTCGCTGCGCCGAGGCGGTCACGATCCCCTTCACCGTGGGCGGCGGGATCAGCAGCGTTGAGGGCATCACCGCGCTGCTGCGGGCCGGCGCCGACAAGGTGAGCCTCAACTCCGCTGCCGTGCGTGATCCCGAGCTGGTGGCCCGCGGTGCGGAGCGCTTCGGCTGCCAGTGCATCGTCGTGGCCATCGACGCCCGGGCCCGTCCCGCCGGTGGCTGGGACGTGTATGTCAAGGGTGGCCGGGAGAACACCGGCCTCGATGCGGTCGCCTGGGCCCGCCGGGTGGTGGCGCTGGGCGCCGGCGAGATCCTGCTCACCTCGATGGATGGCGATGGCACCCAGGCCGGCTACGCCCTTGAGCTCACCAGGGCGGTGGCCGATGCGGTGTCCGTGCCGGTGATTGCTTCCGGCGGGGCCGGCTCGATCGACCACATCGCCCAGGCCCTTGATCCCGGGCCTGAAGGGGGCCATGCTTCAGCAGCTCTGCTGGCTTCCCTGCTCCATGACGGAGTGCTGACACTCGAGCAAATCAAGCGTGAGCTGATCGCGCGTCAGCTGCCCATCAGACCCCTGGCCGGGCCTCCCACGCTGCCCTGTTAACCGTCGTTACATTGTGAAAAGGGTTGTTACAACCCACGTCAGCCCACGGTCTTGCATCCCTCGGTAACTGCCCGGTCGCCCCTTGCTCTCCGCCCC
>NZ_JAGQCQ010000124.1:0-9900 GCF_024346275.1 Cyanobium sp. BA20m-p-22 | reverse complement strand
AGTTCGGGCACGATCTGGCTGGCAGAGCGCTGCATGAGCAAGGGGAATCTGATGGGATTTCGGGCTTTCTGGCTACTCACCATGGCCCTTGGCGCCTATTTCCTCTACGGCCAAGCCGTTGAGTGGAGTGGTCTGCAGTTTGGCTTAACCAGTGGGGTGTTCGGTGGTACGTTCTACCTGCTCACCGGCTTTCATGGCCTGCATGTGGCCACAGGGGTGTTCCTGATGGGCCTGATGCTGGTGAAGTCATTTATCCCCCAGAACTATGCGGGGGGAGAGCAGGGGGTGCAGGCCACATCCCTGTTTTGGCACTTTGTGGATGTGATCTGGATCATCCTCTTCGTGCTCATTTACGTCTGGCAGCGCAGTTGAGCTCCTAACCCATGATCATCGACGACCGCCATTACGACTTCATCATCATCGGCAGCGGAGCTGCTGGTGGCACCATGGCTCGCTCCCTGGCCAGTGGCGGCCATGCGGTGCTGCTGCTGGAGCGGGGGCAGCAGATGCCCCTGGCCGATCAGAACGTCGCCGATGTGGATCTGTTCCGCAAGGATCGATATCACCCCAAGGAGCAGTGGTTTGGCACCGATGGGGATCCTTTCTCCCCCCAGACGATCTATGCCCTCGGTGGGAACACCAAAATCTGGGGGGGCGTGCTTGAGCGCCTGCGTGATCAGGAATGGGCAGGCCTGGCCCTGCAGGCTGGCCAGGCGCCCGGGTGGGGGCTCAGCCAGGGCGACTTCGAGCCCTGGTATGACCAGGCGGAAAGCCTTTATCGGGTCCACGGACAGCGGGGGATTGATCCCACCGAACCGGCCGCAGCCAGGCCATACGACTTTGCGCCCAGGCCAGTGGAGCCATTTTTTGAGGAGCTGCGCCTCGCCTTTGGGCGCCAGGGCGTGCGCCCCTATCCCCTGCCGCTGAGCTGGTCTGAGTCGGCTGCCGATCCAAGCGGCGATGCGGAGTTGTTTGGAGTCGATCTGGCCTGTGCTTCAACCTCCTTTGTGGTCAGGTCTGGAGCGGAGGTAAGGCGGCTGCATGTCAATCCCAGTGGTACTGAGGTGCGGGGGGTGGAAGCCCTGGTTGATGGCCAGAGCTGGATTTTCATGGGCCATCAGGTGGTGCTCGCCGCCGGAGCCATCAACAGCCCCGCGATCCTGCTGCGCTCCGCCACCGACCGCCATCCCAGGGGCCTGGCCAATGGCTCCGATCAGGTGGGCCGCAACCTGATGAAACTCCAGCTCACCTCGATCCTGCAGCTGGCCACCGAGCCCAATAGCGGCCGCTACCCGCGCAGTTTCGCCATCAACGACTACCTCTGGGGCGATAAGAACGTCTCCTTCCCGCTCGGGGCGATTCAGAACGGCGGTGGGGTTCTCCAAGATGCCCTGTTTGCCGAGTCGCCACCGGTGCTCTCCCTGGTAACCAAGCTGTTGCCCAATTTCGGCCTCAACCAGCTCGCCTCCCGTTCCATCAGCTGGTGGGCGATGAGTCCGGTGCTGCCCGATCCCCACAACCGCGTCAGCCTGCGGGGAGATCGGATCCAAGTTACCTACCAGCCCAATAACCGTGAAGCCCACGACAGGCTTGTCTATCGCTGGATCGACACCCTTAAGGCGGTGGAGGCCGATCCCGAGTGCCATGTGGTCAAGGAGGCCCCTACCCATCCCCGGGGCGAAGCTCCGCTCTCGGCGATTGGCTACAGCTGCGGCACCTGCCGCATGGGTGACAATCCGGCCACCTCGGTGGTCGACCTGCAGGGCCGCAGCCATGAGCTGGCCAACCTCACCATCGCGGACGCCAGCGTATTTCCGGCCTGTCCGGCCATGGGTTTCGGGCTCACCGTGATCGCCAATGCCCTGCGCATTGCCGAGGGACTGAAGGCTTCGCTGTGATGCCCCCAACCCCTGAGGTCGTTCGGATTCGGGAGCGTGACGAGGACCTCCATCCCTGGACCCTCTGGGGCAGCTATCTGCCCGATCGCCAGTGGGGCACGGTTCGGGAAGACTATTCCGCCGACGGCGATGCCTGGCGCTCCTTTCCCCACGACCAGGCCCGCTCCCGCGTCTATCGCTGGGGGGAAGATGGCCTGCTGGGAATCTGTGATGAGCAGTGCCGCCTGTGTTTCTCGGTGGCCCTCTGGAATGGGGCCGATCCGATCCTCAAGGAGCGACCCTTCGGCCTGGGCAACCCGGAGGGCAACCACGGCGAAGATCTCAAGGACTACTACTTCCACCTCGCCAATACCCCCACCCACAGCTTCATGCGGGGGCTTTACAAGTATCCCCAGGCCGAATTTCCCTACCAGCAGCTGGTGGATGAAAACGGGCGGCGCAGCCGCAGTGAGCCTGAATATGAGCTGGTGGATACGGGCATCTTTGCCGAAAGTCGTTACTTCGACGTCTTTATTGAGTATGCCAAGGCGTCAGCCACCGATCTGCTGATTCGTATCCGGGTCATCAATCGTGGCCCCGATCCTGCCCCCCTCACCCTGTTGCCCACCCTGTGGATGCGCAACACCTGGGCCTGGGGCTATCCCGACGAGCAGCGCCAGCCGATGGGCCTGGACGGTGACGCCCTGGTCACCGGTGATCTGCCCCAACTGGGTGCCTATGAGTTGCTCTGTCGGGATGGCGGCACCTGGTTGTTCACCGATAATGAGACCAACCACCAGCGCCTCTACGGCCAGTCCAATCCCACCCCCTATCAGAAGGATGGTTTTCATCGCTATCTGATCGGTGCTGAGGAGCAGGCCATTAATCCAGCCCAGTGCGGCACCAAGGCGGCCCGGCTGTTGCAGCGCACCCTGGCGCCTGCTGAGGAGTGGACTGTCGAGCTGCGCCTCCGTCAGCTCGACAGGGTGGGGGCTGTCGGGGCCAACGAGCCTGCCTTTGGCGCCTCCTTTGATGCCCTCTTCCAGGAGCGGGAGGCGGAATCGGCGCAGTTCTTTGAGCACACCCTGCCGGGGCTCAATGCCGAAGACCGCCTGATTCACTCCTCCGCCCTGGCGGGCTTGCTGTGGTGCAAGAAGTACTACGGCTGGAGCGTCTTTCGCTGGCTGGAGGGGGATCCCACCCAGCCCACGCCACCTGCTAATCGCTGGCAGTCTGATACGGCCCTTTGGAAACGACTCCATGCCCACCATGTGATCTCGATGCCGGATGCCTGGGAGTACCCCTATTTCTGCCAGTGGGATCTCATGTTCCACGCGGTGGCCTTCGCCATCTTCGATCCCGAGATGGCCAAGCAGCAGGCGATGTTGCTGCGTAGCCCCCACTTCACAGCCCCCAGCGCCCAGACCCCCGCCTATGAGTGGGCGCTCTCCGACCCCAATCCGCCGATCGGCGCCTGGGCGGCAATGCGGATCTACCAGATAGACCGCAAGCAGAGCGGCCAGGCTGATCAACCTTTTCTGCGGGCCGCCCTGCGCAAGCTTTTGCTCGAATACGGCTGGTGGGCTAATCGAAACGATCGCTCCGGCGACAACGTGTTTGAAGGCGGCTTCCTCGGCCTCGACAACATCGCCGTGTTTGACCGCCGCTTTCCCCTGGCCGATGGCAGCCGCATCGAGCAGTGCGATGGCACGGCCTGGATGGCTTCCCTCAGCCTCAATCTGCTCAACATTGCGGTGGAGCTGAGCCGAGAGGAGCCTGAGTATGCCGATACCTGTGAGCGCTTCGTTTACGACTTCACCCAATTGGCGATCACCTTGAATGCCCCGTCGGATCGAGGCTTTATCAACTGGGATGACGAGGACGGTTTCTACTATGACGTGATCAAGCGGCCGGATGGCAGTAGCGACTACCTACGCACTCGCTCGCTCTCTGGCCTAGTGCCCCTGCTCGCTGTAGCGAGCTTCGATCGCGAAACAGTGAATCGTGTTCCAGTGCTGGATGTGCGAGAGAGCTTGGCCTGGTTTGTGCATGAGCGCACCACTCCCACCTGGTTGGAGCACAATCTCGGACGATGGAATAACGACCGCATTCTCTATACTCTCGTGCCAGAAGACCGCCTGCGGCGGATCTGCCAGCGGTTGTTCGATGAGGAGGAGTTTCTTTCCTCCTATGGGATTCGCTCCCTGTCCAAGGTGTACCGGGACCATCCCTATTCTTTCACCGAGGGCTCCGACAGCCAGATCTTGGCCTACAGCCCTGCAGACAGCCCGGTGGCAATGTTTGGGGGCAATTCCAACTGGCGTGGGCCGGTGTGGATGCCGATGAACTTCCTGCTGATCGAGTCGTTGCAAAAATACGCCCACTACTACGGCGACAGTTTCCAGGTTGAGTTCCCCACGCGCTCTGGCAACTGGCTCAATCTCTGGGAGGTGTCTCTGGAGCTCGAGAAGCGCCTGGTGGGGATCTTCCGCCGCGATGGAGCTGGGCGGCGGGCCTTTAACGGCGACGTGGAGCTGTTCCAGAACGATCCCTATTGGCGAGATCTGCTCCTTTTCAATGAGTATTTTCACGGCGAAGACGGCCGTGGTGTGGGTGCCTCCCACCAGACCGGCTGGAGCGCCACGGTGGCCAAGATGATCAACCAGTTGAGCCGTTATCCCGCCCCTTAAGGCGCGGCTCTTCCGGCTTATTTAATTAGTTAATTAATTAATTTTTTTATCCTTGCCCAGCCATGGCCCATCCCTCCCACCTAAGCGAGCTCCCCGGCCCTTCCTTGGCCATTTCGCCCTTGCCAGCTGCCGCCCAGCTGGAGGTGGCCGATGGGGCCCATTTCGATGTGGTGATCATCGGCAGCGGAGCCGGTGGCGGCACCCTTGCGCGCCATCTGGCCCCCAGTGGCCTCAAGATTTTGGTTCTCGAACGTGGCGACTGGCTGCCCCAAGAACCTGAGAATTGGAATGCCGAGGAGGTGTTTCAGAAAGGCCGTTACATCTCCAAAGACGTATGGCATGACAAGCATGGCAAGCCGTTTCAGCCCGGCAGCCATTACTTCGTGGGTGGGGCCACGAAGATGTACGGCGCGGCCCACTTCCGCCTGCGCCAACAGGATTTTGAGCACCTACAACACTTCGATGGCATCTCGCCAGCCTGGCCCCTGCGCTACAGCGATTTCGAGCCCTATTACCAGCGGGCCGAGGAGATGTATCACGTGCATGGCCAGAGGGGGGAAGATCCCACCGAGCCCCCCTGCAGTCGTCCCTATCCCCATCCGCCGGTGGCCCATGAGCCCCGCATCCAGAAGTTGGTGGATGATCTGCGATTGGCCGGGTTGCATCCCTTCCATGCCCCTACCGGGGTGATGCTGGATGAGGCCAACATGGCCTTCAGCCGTTGCCGCAGGTGCAATTGCTGCGATGGCTTCCCCTGTCTGGTGCACGCCAAATCCGACGCGGATGTGCTCGGCATGCGGCCGGCCCTGGCGGCCCCGAATGTGTCGCTGCTGACCCGGGCCCATGTGCGTCGTCTGGAGACCGATGCCTCGGGCCGCAGCGTGCAGACCGTGCTGCTGGAGAGGGATGGTCAACCGATGACCGTGCGGGGTGATGTGGTGGTGGTGAGTTGTGGTGCCGCCAATACGGCCCGGCTGCTGTTGATGTCTGCCAATGACAAGCACCCCCGGGGCCTGGCCAACGGCTCCGACCAGGTGGGCCGCAACTACATGTTCCACAACAGCAAGGCCATGGTGGCCCTGGCCCATGAGCCGAACACCACGGTGTTCCAGAAGACGCTCTCGATCAACGACTGGTATCTGGGCGATGCCGACTTTGACTACCCGATGGGCAATATCCAGATGACGGGGAAGACCAACGGCACGATCATGAAGGGCTATGCGCCGCTGGAAACCTTCTTGATGCCCGGTTGGTCGATGGACAAAATCGCTGAGCACGCGATTGATTTCTGGATCTCTTCAGAAGATCTGCCGGACCCCAACATCCGGGTGACCATCGATGGCGAGGGGCAGATTCATCTGGACTACACGCCTAACAACCCAACCGCGGCCCAGCGGCTCTACGGCCGGCTCACCGGGATGCTGGATCAGCTCTATCTCAAGAAGCATCTGGTGGAGCGCCAGATTTATGTCAAAAACGCCATGGGTGTTGGGGCTGTAGCGCACCAGGCCGGCACCTGTCGCTTCGGCGAGGATCCGGCCACCTCGGTGCTGGACCTTAACTGCAAGGCCCATGAACTCGACAACCTCTACGTAGTCGATACCAGCTTCATGCCGACGATCGGGGCAGTGAATCCTTCGCTAACGGCCATCGCCAATGCCCTGCGGGTTGGTGATCACCTGCGGGAACGCCTCGGTCGTTGAACCATTTTCCGGCGGCGGATCCCCTCGGCCTCGAACCTGCCTGGGTTGGGGCCCCACCCTTGATCGCCCTGGAGGAGGCCCTCAACCATGACCTGCTGGCCTCCGGCCTCAGCCGCCAGGAGTTCATCCGGCGACTGCTCGCCCGGGTGCATCACTCCAGCCTGATCCCCTTGCTCTGGTTATTGCCGCGGCGCTGGCGTCTGGCTCCGGCCGAGCTGCCCGAATCGCTGCGGGATCTGGGGGTGGTGTTGCGCGACCAATTGCTCAGCCCCTTGCTGCTGGCCAGCCTGTTTGATGAGCTGGGCCATCTGCTGCCGCCACCTGATCGGGCCCAGCCCTCTGCCCTGGAGCTCTGGCGGGGTGGCCGGGAGGCCCTGCCTGCCACGATCGCCGCCCTGCTAGCCGAGGCAGGGCAGGCCAGTTGCCGATCGGTGCCGCCACCCCCCACTCCCTCCCCTGCTCCACCTGCCAGCCCGGCTGGCCCAGGCCCAACCCTGGTGTGGTACAACACAGGCCTGCCGGCGGGCCCCAGCCCCAGGCAGGGCCAGGCCAACCGGCTACTGGCCCAGGTGCTCAACCGGCTGGGTGCCCGGCTGGCGGGCCCTGCCCCCTTGAGCTCCGAGCTGGCTGACCGTTTCGAAGGCTGCGGCACCACCGCCGAGCTGTTTGATCGTTTTCAGGCGGGGGGCTGGCAGCTGAGGGCCCGCTGGCGCAGCAGTATCGCCAGCTTCGGGTTGGGTGCCAGCCTGCATCTGCCCGAGCGTGGCTGGTGCCAGGTGGCCCTGGCGCTGCCCATGCGCACGGGCTTTCTCGATGCCCAGGGCCAGGAGCGACTGACCCTGCTGCCCCACTGCGCCCTGGAGCTGGAGCTCAGCCGCGGCGATGATCAGTTGCTGGTCCAGTGGTATCAGGGCACCGAGGGACTGTGCGGCTGGGAACCCCTCAATGATCAGCCCCGCCCCTGGCAGAACGATCGGGCCAACGGCACCGTTCGCTACGCGGACGCCATCCGATCGGAGCCTGAGTTGGCCCGCTTGGCGCGGCTTACGGAGGTTGTGGCGCTGGTGCACAACCGGTTGGCCTCCAGCCGCCAGCTGCTGCTGGGTGGTTACGGCCCCCTCGGCCTCTGCATCGACAGCGTGGCGCTGCTGCAGCAGGCCCTCAGCGGCAGCTGTGATCACTACCCGCTGCTACTCCATGGCATCTGGCGCCAGTACCTGCTGGCTGAGAGCCTGGCGATCGAGCCCCGGCTTGCGGCCGAGTCGGCCGCCCTGCTGGCTGCCAATCGGAGCTACCAACAAGCCCTGGAGGCCCTGCCGATCGACCTGGCCCACCATGGTTCGGAGCGCAGCAACGCCTGGGGCCGGCTGCGCAGCACCCTGCCGCTGGTCAGTCCGTTTGCGCTGGTGCAGCGGATCCAGGCCGATCTAGAGACTGATCTACGGCCCGATCCATCCAGGCCAGACTCCGCAGGATCAGGCTGACCACGGCCGGGCGATGGCGTGGGGAGAAGGGCCCGCTCCGGCCGTTGTGGCCCATGCCGGCCACCACCTGCCGCCTCACCCCGCCGGCCAGGCGTGCCTTGTTCCAGTTGGAAAGGGGTAGCAGCGGCGAGCGGCCAGGAAATAGCAGCTGGCCCAGGGCCGCCACCGGATCGCGGCTGCCCACCACCATGGCGATGCCTGCCACCTGGCTGAGGCGCTGGTTGCCGCTGAACACGCCGCAGAAGGTGAGGATTTGCACCGGGCAGCGGCAGATCACCTGCAGCACATCGGCCATTCCCATCGCCATCTCGCCGCCGCCGCTGTAGCCCAGCAGCACGATCCGCTGGTCGCTGCCCTGGCGCAGGCCGCCCTCCACCAGCCGCTGGGCCACCTTCAGGGCCAGTTCGTAGTTGAGGATTGGTCCGTAACGGCGGTCGGCGGAGATCCCCACCTTGATCACGTTGTTGGCCTGCACCAGGGCCGCGCAGATCCCGCTGACCAGCGGATTGGGGTGACTCTCCTGCAGGGCGAACAGGCGCCGCCAGAACCAGCGACTGCCGGCGTCGGCGGCCAGTTCCGCCGGGCTGATTGTGTAGGTCTCGATCGCCTCGATCAGCACCGTCCCGGCTGGGAGCTGGGCCGCTAGCTCCGCCAGCAGGGCCGCCACCCGCGGCGGGTGTTGCTCCGTGCTCTGGTGGATGCCGTCGAGATACACCACATAACACCGTGCCGATGGCTTGGCGGCCGAGCTGGCCTGCTCAGCAAACATGCTGGCCGGATCGGGCAGCTCCCCCAGCCAGCCGTTCCAGAAGGCGTACTGCCCTGCCACCGAGTAGATGCCCGCGATCGGCACCAGCAGACCCACCAGCCAGGCCAGCAGGATGGCTAGCTCCTGAAGATCGTTGGATGCCCCCGGGCCGAACCGTTCCAGGCCGCCGCGGAGCAGGGCGGCGATCACGAGCACCCCGCCCATCAGTAGGCAGCCGCTGAGGCCGATCCGCAGCCAGCGCCTCCCCAGGCCAATGAAGCGGGCGGCCCGCCCCCTCATCGGCCCAGGCTGTCGGCCAGCCGCCGGTAGCCCCGCTGCCAGCCCTGGTAGAAGAGAGCGCTCACCAGCAATAGGGCCAGGCAGTAGCCGGGGGTGGCCAGGGCCAGGGCCTGGGCAGCGGGCAGGGCAAAGCGCACCTGCAGCACGGCCACCACGTTCAGGTGAATCAGCGCCCAGATCGTCACGGCGATCAGGTTGCTCACGTAGGGCGCCGCCACCAGCACATAGAACACCCCGGGTAGTAAGGCGGCACCGAGACTCTCGAACAGCGCCCAGGGCTGCAGCGGCTCGTCAACCACCAGGGCGAGCAGCACGATGTCCACCAGGGTGGCGAGCAGCAGCGCCACCGCCAGCACCAGGGCATCGAGCAGCAGCTGGAAGACGATCTGGCGCGGGGTGAGCTGGTTGGCCACCAGGGCGAAGAGGTGGGCCAGGGACATCGACAGACCCACCAGCAGCAGGATCTCGAAACCGCCATCTAGCTGCAGCAGCCAGTGCCCCAGGGCCCCCATTGCCGCCTCCAGTTTTGTCACGCTCTCCAGCAGTTCGATTAGCTAGTTGGATTCGCCAGTGGGATCAGCCTGTCAGGCCGCCCACTGGTTGAGCAGATCGGCGATCAGCAGGTTGTCGAGCGAAAACAGGCCGCCACCGCAGCTGGCCAGCACCGCACACATCACCACATACATGGCAGCCTTCTCCCAGCTGGGGGGGTCCCCCACCCCCATGGGGCCGGCGTAATCGCCGGGGGGAATCTGGTAGGGGTCAGGGCCGATGAAGGGAAAGCCCGCCTTCAGCTCAACCACTACCGCGTAGGCCATCGATACCAGGATTGCCAGGGCGGCCAGGGGTGTGAGCAGGCCCGGGATCAGGGCGATGCCGGCACCCCACATCGAAAAGGCGGAGAGAAAGCAGAGCCACTCTGGCGTCTGCATCGCCGTGGCCCAGGTCTTGAGGTTGCGCAGCTTGGGCCAGCCGTGGCGGATGAAGCAGATCCCCAGGAACAGCCGCATCACCAGCAGGGATGCCTGGGCCAGGGTGGAGGGGGCTGCCGGCACCAGCAGCTCCACAACGGTGATCTCCATCTGGTCTGGGCAGTAA
>NZ_JAGQCQ010000123.1:0-9966 GCF_024346275.1 Cyanobium sp. BA20m-p-22 | reverse complement strand
GGCCTATGCGGCAGCTTCCCTGGCTGCGACCACCCATCACCGTGTCATTGAGGGCATGCCATCCGCTAAAGCCATCCCCGCTGGCGATGGGTATCACGGCTCCAGGCCAGCAGCCGCTGCCCGGTCAGCCAGGATCAGCACTTCGCCGCTGGGGTGCACGAGCTTTGCGGGCGTACGCTCCGGGGCCTCCAGTGGATCGAGTAAACGCCTGAGCGCCTCCACCTTGCCGCTGCCGCTCACTAGGAATATCACCTGTCGAGCCGCCGAGAGGGTCGGCGCGGTGAGGGTTACCCGCGGCAGACCCTTGCCCTCCCCGAGGGTCACATAGCGATCCACCACGAGGGGAGCGGCTGTTCCCGGAAACAAAGAAGCTGTGTGGCCATCGTCGCCGAGGCCCAGGAGCACCAAATCCAGGGCTGGCGGCTCGCCCCCACAGAGATGGTGCAGCAGCTCTGCGTAGGCATGAGCGCCCTGCTCCGGGGTTGGCAGGTCAGTTGGCACAGCATGCAGGCAGGCATGGCTGCCGGGTTCGGCCGCCATCAGGGTTTCTCGCACCATGCGGGCGTTGCTGGAGGGATCGTCCGCTGGAACCCAGCGCTCATCACCCAACAACACATCCACCCGCCCCCAGGGCAGATGCTGCTGGGCCAGATGGCAATAGGCAGCTCGGGGCGTACCACCCCCCGCCAGGGCGATCTGGGCCCGATCCCGCTGCGCCAGCACCAAATCCAACGCCGAGCCGATCGTCTGGGCCGTGCGACGGGCCAGATCTTCAGCCGAGTCGGCCACCACCACCCGATAGCTCGGTGGCGGGGCGGGCGAGGAGGTCATGGGCAAAAGGGCAAGGGGGGATGGGAAGCAGTCATTCAGTCAAGCCATTCGGTGTGGAAGCTGCCTGGCTTGTCGGTCCGCTCATAGGTGTGGGAGCCGAAGCAGTCCCGCATCGCCTGCACCAGGTTCTGGGGGAGGCGGCCGCTGCGGTAGCTGTCGATGTAGTCGAGGGTGCTGCTCAGGCAGGGCACGGGTATGCCCGCCAGGGCCGCACCGGCCACCACCTGGCGCAGGCCGGGCAGTCGCCTGTTGATTTGCTCGGCAAACCAGGGATCAAGCACCAGGTTCGCCAGGGTGGGGTTGGCGCTGTAGGCATTTTGAATGCGTTGCAGCAATCGGGCCCGAATGATGCAACCTCCCTTCCAGATCTGGCCGATCGCCGAGAAATTGAGGTTGTAATCGTGCAGCTTTGAAGCTTCCTGCAGCAGGGCCATGCCCTGGCCGTAGCTGACGATGCAGGCTGCGATGCAGGCATCCCGCAGGGGGGCCATACCATCGGCCGGCTCGCCGAGGGAAAAGGAATGGGCTGGGGGCGCGGGCAGCAGGGCTCCAGCGGCCAGCCGTTCGGGGCGCAGGGAGCTCAACACCCTGGCATTGAGAGCTGCGTAGATCGTCGGTACGGGCACCCCCATCTCCAGGGCGCTGACCACGGTCCAAAGGCCCGTGCCTTTCTGGCCGGCCGCATCCACGATCGCCTCGACCAGATCTGCGCCGGTCTCCGGATCCTTGGTGCGCAGGCACACTTCGGTGATCTCCACCAGGAAGGAGGCGAGTTCTTCGGTTTCATTCCAGCCAGCCAACACATCGGCCATCTGGTCGCCGTTCATGCCGGCGATCCGCTTCATCAAGTCGTAGGCCTCAGCCAGGATCTGCTCGATGGCGTATTCAATGCCGTTGTGAACGGTCTTGACGAAATGGCCGGCACCGCCGGGGCCGATATAGGTGACACAGGGCCCATCACTTACCTGGGCGGCCATCTTGCGCACCAGGGGTTCAATGGCGTCGTAGGCGGCCTTGGTGCCCCCGGGCATCATGCTTGGCCCTTCCAGGGCCCCTTTGGCTCCGCCGGATACACCCATGCCGATGTAGCCGAAGCTTTTGCGTTCCAGCTCCGCCACCCGACGATCCGTATCGGCATAGAGGGAATTGCCACCGTCGATCAGCAGGTCCCCTTCTTCCAGGAAGGGGGAGATCGCATCAATGGTGTCGTCAACGGGCTGGCCGGCCTTGACCATCATCAGGATCCGCCGCGGGCGCTCCAGTGCCGCCACGAAATCCTGAAGGGTCGCTGCGCCGACGATGTCCTTGCCGGCTCCTCGACCGGCCAGGAACTCTTCCGTTTTGGCGTAGGTGCGGTTGTAGACGACCGAGGAGTAACCGTTGCGCTCGGCATTGAGCACCAGGTTTTCACCCATTACCCCGAGCCCGATCAGGCCGAAATGCGCCTTGCCCATGGCTGAAACTGAAACCGTTTGCGCCTCAGTGTGGCTAGGGGCGGCCTGGGGCCTGAGGAACCGTCACAACTTGGTGGCAACCTTGTCAGCAACCCCTGGCATGGGCCCGGATCGGCTTACTGGGATTGGGCCCTAGATGACGGTGCCATCGGCAATTGAGCCATTTTTCTCAACCACCACGATGCCGTTGCGGATGTAGAAGCTGTGCTCCGGCCGATCGGCCTCCTCCAGGTGGTCCTTGTTGACGATCGTCACGTTGTTGCCGATGCGCACGTTCTTGTCGAGGATGGCCCGCTTCACCGTGGTGCCCTTGCCCACCCCCACGGGTATCCCTCCCTGTTGACGCAAGGCGAGCCGTTGCTCAGCGGATTCGAAATAGTCCGCTCCCAGCAACAGGGTGTCTTGAAGCACCACCTCGTCCTCTACCCGGGAGCGAACACCCAGCACGCAGTGGTGAATACTGCAGGCCTTAAGCAGGGAACCCTCGCCGATGATCGAGGCAGTTACTTGGGCATCCTGGAGCTTGCTGGGTGGTAGGTAGCGGGGGCGTGTGTAAATCGGGAACTGCTCATCGTAGAAGGAAAATGCCGGGTTGGGCTGGTCGGTGAGGGCAAGATTGGCCTCATAAAAGGCACCGATAGTACCAATATCTTCCCAGTAGTCATCAAACAGATAGCTCTGGAGCCGGTCGCCACGCTTTAACGAAGACGGAATAATTTCCTTGCCAAAATCCGTCGAGGAAGGATGCTTATTCAACAGGTCAAACATCGTCTCGCGGCTGAACACATAAATACCCATCGAGGCCAGATAGGGCCTCTTGAGCGCCTCCTCGGCGGAGAGGCCCAGGGCCTGGGTATCAACTCGCATCTGGGCCAGGTCTTCACCCTTTGGCTTTTCCCTGAATTCCTGGATGCGTCCATCAGCGCTAGTGCGCATCAACCCGAATCCTTCTGCCTGGGCGGCATCCACTGGCAAAGCTCCCACGGTCAGCTGGGCGCCGGTATCTATATGGTGCTGGACGAAGCGGCCGTAGTCCATCCGGTAGAGCTGGTCCCCAGAGAGGATCAGGTAATGGTCCACGTCCCATTCATGGAAGAGGGACTGGTACTTCCTGACGGCATCGGCGGTGCCTTCAAACCAGCTGGGGCTATCCGGGGTTTGTTGGGCCGCCAGAACTTCAACAAACCCCTGGCCGAACCCGGCCGAAAGGTTGTAGCTCATCGTCAGGTGACGGTTGAGCGAGGCGCTGTTGAACTGGGTTAACACATAAATTTTATTAATTTCTGAGTTAATGCAATTGCTGATGGGAATATCGATCAGTCGATACTTACCTGCCAGCGGCACGGCTGGCTTGGCGCGCATTTTGGTGAGCGGAAAGAGGCGGGTTCCAGCGCCGCCACCGAGAATGATCGCCAGTACACGCTTCATAAACCTTGCTGCCGGCGGGTCTTGGGGCTGACCGTACTGGAGCAGCTGGCCCGAGGGCGAGCCTTTTGGTCAGCGGTGGCACGAACTGTTGCAGAGGCGACCGAACCAGCCAAGCCGGCAGGGGAAACGGCCCAGCTCAGGGCTCGGGGGGATGGTCATTGAGCTCAAAGAGCTCGCGCAGCACCCGCATCGCACTGTGCCGTTGCTGACGCGGCTGGGGCGCCCTCAGGTTGGTCACCGGGGTATGGAGGATCTTGTTGATGATTCCCTTGCTCAAAGCCTCCACCACCTTGCGTTCCCGCACCGAAAGGTCTGGGCCCATGCGGCTCAGGGCTTTCTGAAGTTCCTGCTCGCGGATGTCCTCCAGCTGGCGTCTCAGCCGGTTCACAACGGGCACCGCCTCCAGGCCATCCCACCATTCCAGAAACAGCTTGGCCTCCTGCTCCAGCAGTACCTCTGCTTCAGCGGCCATCTCCCTGCGGGCTTCCTGGTTGCGGTTGACAACCTCCTGCAGATCATCCACGTCAAAGGACTGGACGCCCGCCAGTGCCGAGGTGTCAGCGGCGATGTTGCGGGGCACACCGATGTCGATCAGCATCAAGCTGGATCGTCTATTCAGGCCGCCAAGCCTGGCCGCCGAGATGATCGGGGTTTCGGCCGCGGTGCTTGTGAACACAAGTGAACAGGTGCTTAGGCAGTGATCCAGGTCATCGAGGGGCCGGCATTGAACAGGCAGGGCCGGGAGATCAGCGGCCAGTAGCTCAGCCCTGGCGACCGTGCGGTTGAGTAGGACCACCCCACGGCAACCCTTGGCCTGGAGGTGCTGGAGCAACAGGCGAGCCATCCGGCCAGCTCCCACCACCGCCACCTGCTCCTGGTCCAGGGGCACAAGTTCATCGATACCGCGGGCCTGGCCAAGCTTGAGTTGGGCAAGTTCCACCGCTGCGGAGCTGATCGACACCGCTCCGGTGCCCAGGTTTGTTTCCGTGCGAACCCGTTTGCCACTGCTCACCGCCTGATTCAGCAGGCGATTGAGAATGGGGCCAACGGAATGGTGCTCCTGGCCCAGGCGCACCATCTTCTTTACCTGGGCAAGGATCTGGCCTTCACCCAGCACGAGGGAGTCCAGTCCCGCCGAGACCCGCAACAGGTGGGCGATCGCCTCCTCGTGATGGAAGGTGAAGAGGTGGGGAACGAGCTGGTCAACGGCCAAGCCCGAGTGCTGGCTCAGGAACGAACCGATCGAGGCGATGCCCTGCTCGGGGTTCCTGAGCAGGGTGTAGATCTCCAGCCGGTTGCAGGTGCTGAGGATTGAGGCCTCAAGCACCTGGTCGTCAGCCTTGAGCAGTTGGAGCGAAGCCTCCATGCTCTGCTCCGGGATGCTGAGACGCTCCCGGATCTCCACTGGGGCCGTGCGATGACTGAGGCCTACGACGGCAATGTGCATGAAGGCTGGCGGCTGTGCTCGGTTGGCGTAGGTGTCAGCTCAGGGCGATGTTTGTGGCACCTGGCTTGATGTGGATGGTGTTGGTGAAGCGGGCGGAGTTGTCGAGGGTGCTGATCACCAGGGAGCTGGTGCGGGTGCAGTCCTTCTCAAACTTAACGCCATGGAAGAGCAGGCCGTCAGTGATGCCACTTCCGGCAAACACGACGTTTTCCCCGGAAGCCAGTTCCTCGGCTTCATAGATTTTATCGACATCCGTGATCCCCATTTCATTGAGGCGGGCGATATTGCCCTCCTTGGTGTAATCGGCCCATTCAGAGGTTTGGGCGATGGCGGGGTCATAGACCAGCTGACCCTGGAAGTGGCCACCGAGGGCCCGCATGGCCGCCGCAGAAATTACGCCTTCGGGAGCTGCCCCAATGCCCATCAGGCAGTGGGTACCGGTGCCGGCGAAGCCACAGGCAATGGCGGCCTGCACGTCCCCATCGGAGATCGGCTGCACCCGGGCACCGGTGGACCTGATCTCGGCAATCAGGTCCTTGTGGCGGGCCCTTTCCATCACCACGATCGTGAGCTCGCTGGCGGCCAGACCGAGGCACTGGCTGAGGATGGCGATGTTCTCAGTAGCAGACTTGCGGATATCAACTTTGCCCTTGGCTGCCGGAGGAGCTGCCAATTTCTTCATGTAAAAGTCAGGGGCATTGAAAAGCCCACCCCGATCGGAGGCCGCCAGCACAGCCATCGATCCCCGCTGGCTGTTGGCGCAAAGATTGGTGCCCTCACAGGGATCCACCGCAAAGTCGACCCCAGGACCAGTGCCGCTGCCGACCTCCTCACCGATGTAGAGCATGGGGGCCTCATCGCGCTCTCCCTCGCCGATGACGATACGGCCCTGCATTTGGATCTGGCCCATGCGCGTGCGCATGGCCTCCACAGCAGCAGCATCGGCTTCATCTTTCTTGCCCAAGCCGGTCAGTTCGGCTGAGGCGATGGCAGCTTGCTCAACGACCTCGAGAATTTCCTGGATGAGGGTGCGATCCACGGTGATCCGGCAGGGGAATGGGCTTCAGGGAGTGGCTAGGGCCAGGCAGGAGAGGGGAGCAGAGTCCTGCTGCTGCCGGGCCTTTCAGTCTTGAAGCGGCCGCAACTGTATCAGTGCCGATGGCCCTCCCAGCAACTACCTACAATCAAACCCGCCTTCCAGTCACTCCAGCATGAGCACCAAGCCCCTGGTGATCTCTCCATCGATCCTCTCCGCCGATTTCTCCCGTCTTGGCGAAGACGTGCGTGCCGTCGACGAGGCAGGCGCTGACTGGATTCACGTTGACGTAATGGATGGCCGCTTCGTGCCCAACATCACGATCGGACCCCTGATCGTGAAGGCCCTGCGTCCGGTTACCAGCAAGACCCTCGACGTGCACCTGATGATCGTGGAGCCGGAGAACTACGTCGCCGACTTCGCCAATGCCGGCGCCGACATCATTTCCGTGCAGGTGGAAGCCTGTCCCCACCTGCACCGCAACCTGGCCCAGATCAAGGATCTCGGCAAACTGGCCGGGGCCGTGCTCAACCCCAGCACACCCCTGGACAGCCTCGAGTATTGCCTGGAGCTGTGTGATCTGGTGTTGATCATGAGCGTCAACCCGGGCTTTGGCGGTCAGAGCTTCATCGAGAACCAGGTTCAGAAAATCCGCTCCCTACGCCGGATGTGCGATGAACGGGGTCTGGACCCCTGGATCGAGGTGGATGGGGGCATCAAAGCGGAAAATGCCTGGAAGGTGATCGAGGCCGGGGCCAACGCGATCGTGAGCGGTTCGGGGATCTTCAACCAGCCAGACTATGGGGCTGCTATTACCGGCATTCGCAACAGCAAGCGCCCCAGCGCCGTAGCCGCCTAGGAGGCATGGCTGCTAGCAGCTCTTAACTGTCAAAAAACCAACCGTAGCTGTGCAGACCGATACCTAATAGGTTGACGCCGATATAGCAAACTGCAATCACCACCAGGCCTGCTGCTGCAACTAGCGCAGGCTTGCGGCCCTGCCAGCCGCGAATCAGGCGGGTGTGGAGGTAGGCCGCGTATACGAGCCAGCAAATCAGGGCCCAGGTTTCTTTGGGATCCCAACTCCACCAGCTACCCCATGCCTCATTTGCCCACACCGCCCCACTTACCAGCCCAACTGAAAGCAACAGGAACCCAACGGTGATAGTGCGGTAACTTAGTGAATCAAGTTGCTCAACTACTGGCATGGACACGCTGCTTAGCTGTAGTGGAGCCACCACTACACCACTGCCGTCGGCTGCTGTGACCAGCGTGGCCTTGCGATAGCCGCCGCTGCCAATCGAACTACTTCGCAGCTCGAGACTGTTTCCACGATCTGTGAAGAGCACCGCCAGCGACAACAGGGATCCCACCAGCAAAGCCGCGTAGCTGACCATGATCACGCTGACGTGCATGACCAACCAGCTGGATCGCAGCGCCGGCACCAACGGAGAGGCCTCCTGCAGCCGATCCGGCAGGGCAAAACTGGCAAAAGCCACACAGCCAAGGGCCATTGGGGTCGCTGCGGCAGGCACCAAAGGGGAAGGCCAGTTTCGTTCCACAAGTAGCTGGGTCAGGGTGCAGGCCCAGGCCAGAAAACAGAGGGACTCATAGAGGTTGCTGATTGGGAAATGGCCCGAATCCCACCAACGCAGCACCAGTTGGGCCGTCAAGCAGAGGTTGGCTGCAGCCACGAGCAGGCGGACCGCCTTGCTGGAGTGGCCACCGCTCAAGGCCCAGAAGGCCAGGGGCAATACCAACAGCAACATGGCAAAGGCTGCAAGGCCTAGGGCAATTACAGGATCCGGCAGCATTAGCGATATTTCAGCGTTCTGACAGCTTAATTGAAACCAGGACCAGCTAGAGGCAATTGGCTCATACAATAATTAAAAAAAGATGCCATATTGCATGATGCCTAAGAAAGTCACGGTGAGGGCTTAGGCGTCAACCGCGCAGCGAGATCGAAAAACCCGAAGACAGGTAGACAATACTTGATGCCTATCGACTGGAGCGATATAGAATAAATGATCCCGTGCCCAGCCCTAATAAAACAGGTGACCACGCAGCAACAAATGGGGGCAAAAAGCCGTTGACGCCGATCATACTGAAGATATAGGCACCGAGGTAGTAAACAAAAAGGAAAATCACCGTCATACCAAAGCCCTTGCTGCTGCTCTGCCGAGAAGTTGGTCGGCTGCCAAGGGTGGAGCCCAGAAAGCCAAAAACGAGACAGACGGCGGGGAAAGAAAATTTCTCCTGGATTCGCACCTGGAATTTGCGAGCCCGCTTTGTCTGTCCAGACTCCCTGAGCAGGCGCTCTGCAGTCATTGCTTGACCGACGGTGAGGGTATTGGAGAAAACATCAAAATCCTTAGGTAGCTTCGCGGCTTGGATAGGCTCCATGCCGAGCTTAAAAACATATTTCTCAAAAGCTCCTGTTGTTAACTGCTTATCCTTACCTGAGGGCAATACAGATATAACTCCATCCCTGAATTCCCAGCTGCCCTCGCTCTCAAGCCAACTTCCCGATTGGGCCTGCAGTAAAATTTGACGGTTGGTATCAGCAAAATCGAGAACGGTAATCCCAAACATGTTTCCTTCCTTGTACTCCCGGGCAGCAAAAAAGGTAGTGAGCCCCCTAGAGGTCGGAGCCTCACCATTTTTGATCTCTCCAAACTTAGAGTAAGTTATATTTTCAGCAGACTGGCCAATGATGGCCCTACCAAGGGAGCGGTCAAGCAGGGCCTTGGACTGGTACATAGTATTGGGTACAACCCACTCATTAAATGTCAAGGTCAAAAGCATCATGACTAATGCCAACGAAACCCCAGGCACCACCATGCGCCATTCCGATACCCCAACACTTCGCAAAGCGGTGAGCTCACTAGTTGAAGCTAGTTTGCCATAGCTAAGCAGGGCGGCCATTAAAGTAGCCATCGGAAAAGAAATAACCATAAAAGACGGAAGCTGGAGCAAAAGTATCTTTACGACATCACTAAGCGGTACTGAGGTTTCCGAAATGCGACGTAGAATCTCAAAAACAGCGCCCACCGAGAAACTTACGGCAGTGAATGCGCCGATACCAAACAATAGGGGGGGGATAAGTTCGGACAGAATCCACCGATCCAATATGGGGAACCTTGCCCATTGACGGCTAATTATTTTTGGAATGGGGGGAATCTTCAAATTTTAAAATCCTCACCTAGGTAGTGGCGGCGCACAAGGGGATCAGCCGCAATGGAGTGGGATGTGCCGGAAGCTAATATACGACCCTCAGAAAGAATATAGGCGCGATCAGTAATCGCCAAGGTTTCTCTGACATTATGATCGGTAATCAGCAATCCCATCCCACGAGAGCGCAACTGCTGAATTAAGCTTTGCAGATCTCCAACAGCAATCGGATCAACCCCAGCGAAGGGTTCATCCAACAGTAGGTAGCGCGGGCCCTCCTCCCCGACTGCTAGAGCTCGGGCAACCTCACAGCGTCGGCGCTCGCCACCTGACAATTGATAGCCGAGTCGATTTTGGAATTCGGTAAGATGAAAATCTTGGATCAATGAGTCGATTCGATCCCTTCTCTGGCGGCGCGGTGCTCCACTTTCCTGCAGGGCTAGATTTAAATTTTCTCGAACTGTTAACTGTCTGAAAACGCTCGGTTCCTGAGGTAGGTAACCAATCCCCAGCTGGGCGCGCCTAGGCATCGGTAGATGGGCGATCGATTTGCCATTCATCAACACCTTGCCACTATCAGGACGCAGCAAACCCGTAAC
>NZ_JAGQCQ010000122.1:0-9967 GCF_024346275.1 Cyanobium sp. BA20m-p-22 | reverse complement strand
GGTGCCTTTGCCCGGCACGAAGAAGCCCTGGCGATTCGGTTGGGGCGCCTAATGGACGAGGGGCAGATCAACCTTGGCTGCCGCCTGCCAAGTCGACTTGTTCAGCACAAGGTTGTGGTGAACGAATGGATCGAACCGCTGGGCCGGCGCCGCGGCAGAGAGACCGTTTGCGCCTGAAATCGCAGTAGCACTAATGACTCAAGAGCAAAAACTCCACTACTGGCAGAACATGCGCACTGCCATGGAGGCTGCCGGCCAGACCTCAGGCGCCATCTACAAGCGCGCCCTTGCGATCAGCCAGGGGCTACCAGATCCTCTTGCAATCCCCGAGGGTGCTCAGCCCTGACTGCAGCTTCCATCAGCGGGTGGATGGCGGTCCTGGCCTTCTAAATTGTTTCTCTGAGATCGTCGCTGAGAAGGACTCTGCCCTGGGCCCTCCGATCGTCTACCACCCGGCCTATTCAGCTCCGCTGCCGAGCAGCCATCGCTTTCCGATGGCGAAATTCCAGCAGCTCCACTCCCTGCTGCTGAAGAAGGGGATAGCGTCGCCGAGCCAGCTGCACACACCTCTACCAGCCCCCCGCCGCTGGCTAGAGCTGGTACATCAACGCAGTTACCACGAGGCCTTCGCCAGAGACAAACTCAGTGCCGCCGATCAGCGCCGTATCGGTCTTCCCGCCACCACTCCCTTAGTGCAGCGCACCTGGCTGGCGGTTGGGGGGACGGTGCTCACAGCCCGATTGGCGCTTCGCTACGGGGTGGCCTGCCACCTTGCCGGCGGCACTCACCATGCCTTCTCTGATTACGGCAGTGGCTTTTGCATCTTCAACGACTGCGCCGTGACGGCCCGTGTGCTCCTGGCCGAGGGCGCCGTGGAACGGTTAATGGTGGTCGATCTCGACGTGCACCAGGGTGATGCCACAGCGGCGATCTTTGCTACGGACCCACGGGTGTTCACTTTCTCCGTCCACTGCGCCAGCAACTTTCCGCTGCGCAAACAGAGCAGCGACGTCGACGTAGGCCTTGACGATGGGGCGGAAGACCTTGACTACATCAGAGCTATCGGCGATCTAATTCCCGACCTGCTCGATCAGCATCGGCCCCAACTAGTGCTCTACAACGCAGGGGTCGATCCCCATAGAGACGATCGCCTTGGACGGCTCTGCCTAAGTAGCGATGGGCTACTAAACCGCGACCGGCTTGTGCTCAATGCCTGCCTAAGGCGCGGCATCCCAATTGCCACCGTGATAGGTGGCGGCTACGACCTATTGGAGCCACTCGTGGAGCGCCACAGCCTGGTGTTCCGGGCCGCCGCAGAGCAGGCCAGACTTCATCGGCTCTAAACAGATCCCAATCATCCGCCCAGATGTAGCGGGTGAGCAGGGCACAAGTGGTCGTGGCCTACGTGGGCCCTGATCACCTACGGCTGCCGGCCTGCGGAAGTTTTCTCCCTGAAGCCAAAGGTTTGCACGGCGACACTTAGATAGGCGGGCGCGTACGTAGTTGACACCGGGCAAAAGGTTGTTGGCACAGCAGCAGCGCATGATGGGACTATTGATTACTGCGGTGACGATGCATATTCTGGTGACTGGACCAAAGTCTGTTTCCCGATCCTGGCCCGAGAGGGGGCTGGGGAGGGCAGAGAATGAGCCTGGTCAATTCCTGATTGCTCCACAACGCTATGCCTGCTGATGTGGTGATCGGAGGGAAAACGCTCCGATTGGCAAGGCGAAGCGATGTCGCCGTTGCCCTGCGTGTGGCAGCCCATTTCCAGCGCCGCATCGCTGAGGATGACTGGCGCCCCTACCAGAGCAGAAAGGATGCGGTACGGGCCTGGACCCGGCTGGGCGGCATCCGCCTTCAGGTGATGGAAGCACTGAGCCTGTTGAACGAGTCCTGAACTCCTGCTGCGCCTACAGCACAAGCGCATTACGGGCACGCAGGACAGATCGGCTGAGAGCCGGGGTCTGCTGGTCCCTGATCTCACCAAACAGCCGGGCGCTCAGGCAGGTCCTGCGCCAGTGCCATAGCCGCCTGGAGCTGCTTGCTATGCACTGCCCGCGTCCTTAGAGGAAGTCTGTCATTCGCAGCTGTACTCACTGCAGCCGCTGGAGCCATAAACAAAAGTCTATAATATTTAGAGATGTGTTAACTAACAATTTTTGCTGATCGTTGAAGTTCGGTAGTGGTGCGGCTTTCCGCCTCGCACCCACCAAGACGTGATCGCGAACATTGGGTGGTCTGACATTCATTCTTTCAAATGTCCACTGAAGTTAAAAATTGGGCAACGGTAGCAACCGCAATGGAAGCTCAGGGCGCAACGGATAGTCAGATGTACATCCGAGCAAGAGCTCTTGCCAATGGTGAGGTCGACCCATTGCCTACAAGCTTCCCCCCAGCCCCTTTTACAATCTCAGAAGTCCAATAGTAAAACCCATAAACAGCAAGGTCCCTTACATGGGGCTTTGCTCCACCAATAACATGTCCAATCACCGACTTTCACTGGAGCAAAAGTTCCGACTGGAGACAGCGTTCCGCGAGATTGATGCTTGCGATGACATTGAAATGCTTCGCGAAGTTGCAAAACAAATAATTACCTCCGAAGAAAATGAAAAAGCCGCAGTGCGGGAAGCAATCACGCAGATCAGGAGGGAACTGGAGGTAGAATTTAGTAATAAATATCGCAACCATAATAATTATGCATCTATTGCAAATCAGGATTTTTAGTAGTCCATTTTTGCCTATTACTTTGTTTTGGGAGCCCCAGTTGCAACAACTCAAACCCTAGTCACAGCCTTGATTTGACACCCGCGACGCCACCAAAAAAGTGACGGCGAGTGATAGAAGCCAAGGATTGCACTGGGCCCCGAGCTCAGCCCTTCACCTTGAGCCACACTGCCAGCAGCTTGTGGCGGTCCTGATTGCTACTCGCACAAAGTGGGGCCAATGAACTCAGAACAGCTTCAGGGCCTAGCTGTGCTGGCTCTGGCGATGGTGCCGGTGGCTCTGCTGTGGTGGGTCTGGATCCGGATGCTGGACTGATTGCTGCCTCGGGTCCGGCTGCAAGTTGCCTCGGTGCCCTACCAAGGTGGCGCCTGCGATGAGGCAGCGCAACGATCGATCACCAGCTGCTCGTCCGTGGAACCAAATGGCCAGCTAGACGGGTCGTGGTTTGCCAGTTGACAGGCCTCGCGTCTAGGTGGCCCCAGGGGCACAGTCCCATGCCTGCTGATGAGGCGGCAACGGCATCCGTGAATGCGATTCCAACAGTGGTGGAGATGATGCAGGCGTGCATAGGTGAGATAGAGCCAGGCCATCGGCCAGCTGAGCAAACAAGCCAGCCATTGCTCCAGAGTCCGGAAGCCCAGCAGGGTGCCATGCACCATCTCGTGGGTTGCGATCAGCAGCAGGCCATAGGCCACACCGGCGATGAGGACGGCCCTGATCGCGGCCCCCCCCCCCAGGGGCAGACGCCAGTACAGCCAGGCGCCGCCAAGCAGCAAGGCACTCAGCGTCGACAGGCGGAGGGTGGCCCTGGCTCTCTCGCTGGTAGTGAGCGCAGCTCCGAGGCCCCTCACCTCAGCGCAGAGATCACGAACCAGGGCTGTAGCGGCCAGCGACGCCATCGTTTCCGGGGCGAGAAACACAGTCTGATCAAGATTTCGCCTCACGGACGGACTTAGAACCGCTGCAATTCAGACCAGCATGCGCATGGACTGGTGGTAGGTGTTCAAGCCTTCTGCCCTTCCCAGGCGGTGGTCACCTTGTCCCGTCAAGCCGGCTGATGGAAAGGGGGTGATTGGCAGCAGGGACCCAGTGGGAGTTGGAGAGAGTAACGAGCCGCAGTTCAGCCGGGATCGGCGCATGTAGATCGGCCTAATGCGGGCCCAGCGCAGTATCCAAACTCCGCAGCCAAACCTCCACCTTCGTCCCATTAAGAGTTTTCCAAAAACAAACCATCCGATCGCCGGATGCAGAAGCACGAAAGACAATAGATACCACCTTCGCATGTCTTTATAACCTGCGCATCAAGCAACAAAATCACGGGAATCTCAGGATTTAATGCTTGCTACCTTGTTGCGCGCGGGTTTTTCAGGACGCTCCTAAGCGTGAATACGCAGTGGGGGTGGCTCGTCGATGACCGAGCCGGATCAACGACTTTCCGCCAATGCCGCCGCAACGTTCTATGCGGCAGATGCTGTTCAGCGGTGATCACCTTTGGTGGAATCTCGAGCACAAGCTGGTGGTGGACTCCCAGCGCTACTGCTGGTGGTGCTGGCAGGAACAGCTGCGCATCGAGGGTTGCTGAACGAGAATCGCTCAGGGAACGGGGCGGGCGCTCCGAAGAGGTAGCCCTGGCCCTTGGTGCAACCCATTGCCAGCAGGGCATCGACCTGGGCTTCCTCCTCCACCCCCTCGGCGATCACATCCAGCTCCAGATCCCGAGCCAATCGGACCATCGTGGCAACCAGCAGAGAGCTGCGAGGATCGGTCAGTAGACCCGTTACGAAACTGCGATCGATCTTGATGCCATCAATCGGCAACTGCGCCAACCAGGACATGCTGGAGTAGCCGGTCCCGAAATCGTCCAGATAAACACGACAGCCGCAATCGCGCAGGTGGCCGAGTTCACGAATCGCACTCTGCGGCCGGTCGATCAGGGGTGATTCGGTTACTTCGAGCACAAGATAGGAGAGCGGCACCTGCAGCTTTTCTGCTATTTGGATCATCTTTGTTGCCAGGCCCTCCTGAGATAACTGCAGCGGGCTCATATTGATTGAGATAGACATGGCTTGAAGGCCTTTACTAAGACCGCTCAGCTCCTCCAGGCAGTGGCTAAGTACTATGTCGCTGATGCGATGAATCAGGCCCGCATTTTCAGCCACAGGAATGAACTCACTCGGCAAAATACTGACTCCCTCCTCCGCGGGAAAGCGTGCCAGAGCTTCAAACCCGATTATGGATCCATTCACCAGATCGATGATTGGCTGATAATTAACGCATAACTGATCAGCTGCAAGCACCGTTTGTAAGCGGGACCTGATCAGGCTTTCGCGTTTGACCTGCTTATCCAGCTGCGGATCAAACAAAGCCACCGAAGCGGTCGGCGAGGCCTTGGCTGAATACATGGCCAGATCAGAGTTGCATAGCAATTCATCAACGGATATCTCCGGATCTGCTGTCAGTGCGATTCCAATACTTAGGCGTGGTGTGATCGTCTTGCCTTCGTCATGCCACGGTGCGGTAATCTTCGTATGAAGACGGTTGGCCCATTGGATAGCCTCCTCTCTGCTGTCGACATCAATAGCCAGCACCACAAATTCATCGCCTCCGATGCGGCCAACCACATCTTCAGGGCGAATGTTTGCGCGCAGGCGTTGGCCTATCTCGATCAGCAGGCGATCCCCTACATGATGGCCATAGAGATCGTTTATCTGCTTGAAATGGTTGAGGTCACAGAAGAGTAGTGTCACCAGGCCAGGCTGGCGGCGCAGGTGGTGCAGCGAGGTTTGGATCCGCTCAAGCAAGCCGCGTCGATTCAGTAGCCCTGTAACCGAGCACCTCATCGCCTGGGTGGCCAGGGCCAACCGATTGCTCACATCCCGGAACGAGAACATCAGCGGATTCGGCTCTTCCGTGAGCACCGGATGCCACTCCACCTCCAAAGCTTGTAATGGCAGCTCACTGAGGATGGCGTTGAGCATGCCGCTGTTCTGGTTCGCCCCCCGGGTCTGCTCGATCGTGAGAATCGGCTCACCCACGTGGTTGAGTGGAAGAACGCGGTGCAGACTGGCACCGAGAATCTCAAGCCTTCGCTTGCCCACCAGGCCATCGAAGGCCGCATTCGACCAGATCACCTGGCCAGCGGCATCCACCAGCACCAGGGCCTCGCGGATCTGGCCGAGGGCTGAATCCAGGCGCCCCAAGGTGCGCCTCAACTCTTCAACCAGCTCCAGCTCTCCTTCGGGAGGATGGGATGGCGGCAGCGACGGCGATTCAGGCATCGGTTGGCGTTTGATCCGGCAGCGGCGTGAGAGTTGCACCAAACACCCAAACCCCTTCTACCTTCTCCGCCACGATGAAATGTTCTGAGACAACCTCCCTGCCATCGACGCAGACCGTTTTCAGGCGCAGGGGGTGGGCCAGGATCGTGGAAGTCTCCAGCGCCTGGAAACGGGAAAAGCCAAGCTGGTGAGACATCTTGAAGGCGGCCGGCAGAATCACGCTGAGCGACTTGCCGCGAAGCTGCTCATCGCGCCAGCCATAAGCCTGTTCAAATGCAGAATTAATCGCCACGATCTGCCCAAGCGAATCTGCGAGCACAAACGGGCGATCCCGCTGCTGCAACTCCTTGATGCTGGGAACGGCTATGGGATTACTACCAGCCGCTTCTGGCCGATCAGATGGCTGCCGATCTCGTTGGGGATCCTCCTGCTGCTGAATCAAGCGAGTCCTCGAAACGGGAAGTTTAATAATATTACATCCTACTGAGGTTCCGCGTACGGCTGGCGTTTGCCAAGGAGCTCAGCCTGTTGCGCACTTGCGAGCGACCGTCAACGCCGGCGGATGCGCCAGGTTTTGATACACAAGGAAGTACCGCTCCATCAGGCGCTGAAGCGTTAAAAGGCTGTGCAGAGCTGGTCGTCGTCGACGTAGATATTCAGGCCGTTGCTGGTGATCAGATCCCAGCGTCCCTGGCAGCCCAGTTGCCAGGCATCCCGCTTTTCGCACGCCATGGCCACGGGGGTGTGGCGCTTGCTGTGGTTGCGCAGCGCAGCGTCCAGCGCCTTGGCATCGAGATCAATGGCGGTGAGGCTGACGTCATGGCATGCCGCGTAGTCCAGTGTGAGCAGGTCGTCCATCAGCCCCGATGGCAGGGAGGCGAGTTGCATGCCGGATCGCACCAACGGCTGGGCCAGCCCACGCATGAGACAGAAGCGCTGTTGCGTCGCCAGCAGGAGCGGACAGCGCTCCAGCAACCAGGTCTCCAGGTCACTCAGGGGCGATCCATCACTGCTGAGCCGGGTTTGTGAGCCGCGTTCGGGGTACAGCAGCACGTAGGAGGTCCACTGACCGTTCAGGCCCAGGTTGTTGAGCAGGTACCGGCCCAGCTCAAACTCGCTGAGCTCCGCCCGCAGCCGGGCCACGTCCGAGGGGGTCTCCCCATCCGTCGAGGTGGTGCTGTGACCGTGGGAAAGGATGTCCATGCGTACTGAGGCCTTGTCTGGCTGGAGGATGGACAGGTTGCCCCCTGGCCATCAGAGCATTGAGCGCGCCCTCGGCGGCCGTGGTCGAGGCGGCGATTGTTCGCCTGGGCTACAACAGGTCAAACCCCAGCCACCGTTCATGGCCTTCTGGTGGGTCAACCACAAGCAGAGCTACCGGCAGGAAGCCTGCCCAATCCCACCAGCCACCCGCTCAAGCTCCTCTTCTGCGCCCCATTCGTGCGTATCAAGTGCCAGAACAACAGAATCCCAGCTTAGGAACCAAGCTCCTCTTCCCTAGACCCTTTCCTGAGATCTCTGCCTTCCCAATCCCACCTGCCCAATTCAGCCCGCCACCCCGTGCCACTCCTCTTCTGAGATCGCCTATCTACCATAACTTCCACCTGAGCCCGCTGCAGCTCCTCTGCCGTAATTACAAAGCCCGCCTCCATGGCAATCCCCACAACGGCATAAGCATCCGCTGCTGCATTGAGTTTCTCCTGAAGACCAGCATCTGCCTTGACAGCTTCCATAAACGCCTTGAGTTGCTCTATAAACGCCTTGAGTTGCTCTTCTGACATCGCCTGAGTGGTGAAGTGTGAGTGCCCCCATTATCACCCATTCTCCATCGGTCGTCAGAACTTCTGCCCACAGCCACACCCATAGCCACCACGGCCTCCCAGCACTTCCTCCACTCCTTTTTCAGCCGCCCCGCCGAGGTCAGTGCCCCCGAGCTAATTGGCTGCCTGCTGGTGAAGCAGCAACCCGATGGGGAGTTGCTGTGGCTGGCGTGATCGCGGAAACGGTGGCGTATTCCCAGGAGGACAACCACACGCGGCTATATCCGCTATGCCCCTATTCCTTCTCTGGCGGCCCTGCTTCTGCGGGCACTAGGTACCAGGCTCGCCCTCCTTCAGCACCACCGTGACCCGATGGCCGGGGAACAGCTCTTTGCCGGCTTCCAGGGCCTCGGCCTTATCAGCAGCAAACACCGGCACCACCGCTAAAGAGCCTTGTTGCCGCACTCCGTATAGTCTGCAGGTGATGTTTTCGCAGAATCCTGAATGTATGCAGTTCCCACCTTAATCCCCAGGCTTTCAAGTGCTGAGGGGAGAGAGATTCCAAACCCAATGCCCTCAACACCAAGGGCAACCATCTTCGCAGTGACAATACCAAGAACTTCTCCATTATAATTAACAATTGGTCCACCACTGTTGCCTGGGTTTACGGGAACATCAATTTGAAGCATTGTAGAGCCATCCTCATTCCTGACGCCGCTAATAATTCCACGAGTTGTAGTCGCCTGAAGGCCAAGCGGGTTTCCAATTACAATAATGTCCTCACCGACCGTTGCAGTCTTTCTAATGCACAAAGGAAGCGCTGGATAGTTAATTTTCGTAGATAAATCTTGAATCTGCAAAAGTGCAATATCAAGGTCTGCTGTCTTGCCAATTACCTTAGCGCGTACCGACTTGCTATCGTTAAATCTGACATCTACCTCAGGGAAGCGGCCTACAACATGCCTATTTGTCAGGAGCAAGCCTTTGTTATCAATTAGGAAGCCAGTTCCTTTCCCGCGAGGTGTCGAAATCTCCACAACGCCAGGCAGAGTACGCTTTACGACTGGCTGGACTAGTTCACTTTTTTTGACGGCAGGAGTCAATTGAATTGTTAAACCACTGGACCTTAGTGTCACGTCTTCTTTTGATTCTTCTAGGATAAGTTTTCTTATGGAAGCCGCTGAAGTCGCGCCAATATTGTAAATAACTGAATTATTTCCGCCAAGCCTTAGTGATATCTTTGGAGATTCAGGTGAAGTTTCTAGTGCCCTACGCACTTTGGCATTTAGAACAAATAACCCATCACTGCCGGAGAGGCTGAATTGCTCGCCATTAATACTTAAGTCTATTCCGTAAGATATATTCTGAAATGTTTTCCTACAATTTCCACTAAAACAGTATGTTGAAAACTGGGCCACCGCCACTTGATCGCCAGTCCATCTACTAATTATACCATCATAGAAATTACAACTTAAAGCGCAACTTCTGCCGCGATAGTCCTGATCCCATATTGCTCTGTATGTCTCAAAAGGGCTTTTAATTGTGACAATTTTCGACCAAGGAATATCTTTTGGAGGCTCTTTCCAGTCATTGATTTCAATTACATGCTCGTCACCTGGGGATTTCGATGGACCTGGTTTAACTCCACTTTGCGCGTCTGATGCAAATACTCCGCCAGGGCCGAAACAGGGTTAGCGCAAATGTTAAGATTAGTAATGATTTGAAAGCCTCTTTGTCAATCATTTTGTTCAAGCATATTCATAATTTTGAACCAATAAATTGGCAATGCAATAGATTGTGACAAATGTAAACCCTGAGATTTGTTCCTCCTTGGAGGAAGCCAAGATGCTTATTTCCTGCGTCGCAATATATCATTGGCAAGGTGTCTTTTGATGGGGCTGCTAAATCTCTGGGACTCCGGTCCGCGGGCACCAAAACAGAAGCTGGCTCCTTGCGGTTCACCCCAACCCCTGCCGAGCTAAAGCCCACTCAACTGCCGCAAAGGAAAGCGGGTGGCAGTGCCACCCAGGATTACCCACGCGTAGCTGCGCTGTCCCACCTCAATGCGGTGGAGGGTCTCGTGCCGTTGGTCCCAACGGGTGCGCGGGGCATGCACCCGGACCCCATCCCCAATCTGCAGCTCCGGATTATGCCTTTCCTGCATGGTCACCACACCCGGGAGGCGGTGTCGCCCGGCTGGAA
>NZ_JAGQCQ010000121.1:0-9986 GCF_024346275.1 Cyanobium sp. BA20m-p-22 | reverse complement strand
TATCAGCCGATCTCCGTCAGGGGCTCGCCCCTGCGGGTGCGCAGCAACCTGTGCTCGAGGGAGGCGGGCGCTTCGGCCTGCAGATCCGAGAGGAATTCAGGCAGGCGGGCTTCGAGGGTGTGGCGGCGCACGAAGGGGCCAAACCAGTAAATCGCGTCGGGGCCATGGGTTTCGACCCGTGCCCACCAAGCCAGGCCCAGACCATTAGCGCAGCTGCGCAGGGGCCACAGCAGGGGATTCATGGGGGCGGGGCGGGAATGGTTCCATTCTGCCCGGCGCCGGGTCCCCCCAGGCCGGCCTTAATCACAACTAGAGATCACAACCGGATATCACCGCTAAATCCAGCTGGCGGGGCCGGCGTCAGCCCCAGCTCCACCACAGGAGCCTCTGGCTGGAGCTCGGGCTCAGGCGGGGCCTCGGGCAGAAGCTCAAGCTCGGGCTCAGGCAGAAGCTCAGGCTCGGGCTCGGGCTGGAGCTCAAGCTCAGTCTCAGTCGGAGCCTCAGGCTCAGCCTCAAGCTCGGCCAGAAGCTCAAGCTCGGGCTCAGGCAGAAGCTCAGGCTCGGGCTCGGGCTGGAGCTCAAGCTCAGTCTCAGTCGGAGCCTCAGGCTCAGCCTCAAGCTCGGCCAGAAGCTCAGCCTCGGGCTCAGGCAGAAGCTCGGGCTCGGGTACTGCTGCGGCGACGGGCAGCTGGGGGCGTACCAGGCGCGGGGCGGGCTGGCTGCCCCGCAAGCCCTTCATCCAGCCCCGCCGCGCAACCTCGTAGAGCAGCAGGGCCGTGGCCACCGAGGCATTGAGGCTGGGGGTCACCCCCCGCAGGGGAATGCGCACCAGCTGGTCACAGTTGCGGCGGGTGAGCATCGAGAGCCCGTCGCCCTCCGAGCCGGTCACAACCACAAGGGGACCCTCCAGATCCACCTCCTCCAGGCTGAGGGCGCCTTCGCTGGCCAGTCCCACCACCCGGTATCCCTCCTGCTTGAGGGCATCGAGGGCCCGGTTGAGATTCACAACCCGGGCCACGGGCAGATGCTCCAGGGCCCCCGCCGCAACCTTGGCCACCGAGCCGGTGAGGCCGGCACTGCGCCGCTGGGGCAACACCAGACCGTGGGCACCGAGGGCTTCGGCACTGCGCACGATGGCTCCTAGGTTTTGGGGATCGGTGAGGCCATCGAGGGCAATCAGCAGGGGGGGCTCGCCGATGGCGGCGCAGCCCTCGATCAGGCTGGTCAGATCGAGGGTGTCAGCGGCGGCGGTCTGCAGGGTGATGCCCTGGTGCACTGCTCCGCCAGTGAGCTGGCCCAGCCGGGCCCAGGTGACCTCCTCCACCAGCACACCCGAGGCCTTGGCCTCGCGCAACAGCTGCAGAAACTTGGTGCTGGTGCGCACCTCAGGCGTGCACCAGATGCGGTGGATTGGCCGGCCGCCCTCGAGCGCCGCCTGGGCGGGATGGCGACCCCAGATCAGGTCGGTGCTGGGGTCGATGCTGTGGCGTTCGGCCTCGCCGGCAGCCAGCGGCGGAGCGGCGTCAACGATCAGGGGCCTGGCGGCGGAGCGCAGTGGCGCCCCGGCCCGGCGCGGACCAAAACGGCCCTCGATGCGGCCGCCGGGTCTGCGGTCATAGGGCTTCCTGTCACCAATGGGTCGCCTCTCACCAAGGGGCCTTCTCTCACCAAGGGGCCGCCTGTCTCCTAGGGGCCTTCTTTCGCCAAAAGGTTTCCTCTCTACAAAAGGTTTTCTCTCTATAGAGGATTTCCTTTCGCCAAAGGGTTTTCTCTCCCCGTAGGAGCGCTCGTAGGGTTTTTCGTAGGGCTTGTCATAGGGCTTCTCGTAGGGTTTTTCAGCCCGGCTGGCGGGACGATCTGAACTTCCCTCCCGGCGGGGTTGGCGACGCAGATCACGGGGCCCAGTTTCCCGACCATCCCGGCTATCTCGACCATCCCGAGGCTCTCGGCCCTCCCGGCCCTCGCCGGCCCCTTTGAAACGGGTTGGGCGACCAGTGCCGCGACGGGGTTCAAAGCGTGGACTCATGGCGGCGTTCGCTGGTTATGGATCGTTTTCCTTCAAGTGATCTAGCAGCTCGGCCAACCGGCCTGGATCGTGGAGAAACAGCCAGCCCAATAGGGTCTCGAAGCCAGTGGCCTGGCCATAGGCCGCCGCATCGCCTCGGCGCGGCCCCCGCCCGGCCCGGTTGCGGCCGCGGCGCACCAGATCCAGCTCCGCCTCGCTGAGCAGGCCATCGAGGCACTCCAGACAGCGAGCCTGGGCACCGGCGTGCACCACATGCACCACCTGCTGGTGCAGGGTCTGGGAGCGGGCCGGCCGGCGGCAGCGTTGCAGCCGATGGTGCAGTTCCCACACCGCATCCCCCAACCAGGCCAGCTGCAGGGGGCCCAGCTCAACCTTGGGGGGCTGGGGAGTCAACCCAGCCAGCCAGCTCCCTGGCGCCGCCGAATCGAGCTCGCCCCGGTCAGGCGGCGAGGCTGCCAAGGGCGGTTTCCAGGTTGGGTTGCAGATGCAGAAACTCTTCCAGGCGCACGAGCTTCACGGTTTGCACCACCCGGGCATTGCCCACCACCAGAAACTTCTGCTTGCCCGTGTTGCACTGCTTGGCCAGCTGAACCAGGGCCCCGAGGCCGGAGGAATCGATGAAGTCGATCGCACTCAGGTCAATTACCAGGGGCTGGCCGCTACCGCGGTGGGAGGCGATGAAATCGCCAAACTGTTTATCGGAATAGGCATCGAGCTGGCCGGTGAAGCGGAACAGCTGGCAATGGGCCTGCTGCTCGAAGCCCCCCCGTAGGGACACCGTCAATCGCTGCAGGTCGTTGATGGCTCCAATCCCCGATCAGTTCTGCCGGGAGTGTAGGGAGTTGATTTGACTGTGCGGAAGTCGCAACAAAACTGCGACAGACCTCAGCGCCGCGCGGCCATCAGGGCGACGAAGCGGGCGAAGTGGTGGTCGGCGTCATGGGGCCCAGGGCTGGCTTCCGGGTGGTATTGGATGCCAAACACGGGAGCATCGACCATTTCCAGGCCCGCCACGGTGTGGTCGTTGAGGTTGAAGTGACTCACCCGCACCCGCCCCGGCGGCAGGGAGCTGGCATCGAGGGCGAAGCCGTGATTCTGGCTGGTGATCTCTATTTGGCTTTTGATTTCCATCTGGCTTTTGATCTGTGACTTGCCAGGGCTGCCGCAGGGGTGGTTCAAGCCGCGGTGGCCGTAGCCGAGCTTGTAGGTGCTTCCGCCCAGGGCCAGGCCGAGGATCTGGTGGCCCAGGCAGATGCCGAATAGGGGCAGATCGGACTGGGTGATCAGGGCTCGGGCCAGCTCAATGCCGCCGCTTACCGCAGCAGGATCGCCCGGCCCGTTGGAGAGAAACACGCCCTCGGGCTGGTGGCTGAGCACCTGCTCGAGCTGGGCATCGGCGGGCAGCACGGTGACTTCGCAGCCGTGGGCCACCAGCCGCTCAAGGATGGCCCGCTTGATGCCGAAGTCGATCGCCACCACCCGGTAGGGGAGCTCTGGGGCAGGTTGCAGGCGCGCATCGAAGGGCACCCCACAGGCCTGCTGCCACCGGTAGGGCCGCTGGGTGGAAACCTGGGCCGCCAGGTTGAGGCCCTGCATCGACGGGGCCCTGCGCACCTGCTCCAGCAACTCCAGGGCCGGGGTGCCATCGCTGCTGATGGCACCGTTAATTGCCCCGCCCTCGCGCAGGTGGCGCACCAGGGCGCGGGTGTCGACGGCCCGGATTCCCACCACCCCATGCCCGGCCAGCCAGGGCTCCAGCTCCCCCTCGGAGCGCCAGTTGCTGGCCCGGGGTGCCAGCTGGCGGGCAATCACGCCGCGCACGTGGGGGCGCTCCGCCTCCTGATCGGCGCCGTTGACGCCGGTGTTGCCCAGCTCGGGGTAGGTGAAGGTCACCAGCTGGCCGCTGTAGCTGGGGTCGGTGATCACCTCCTGGTAGCCGGTCATGCCGGTGTTGAACACCACCTCACCGATGGCCGTGCCGCGGGCGGCAAAGGCCTCACCCCGCAGCACCGTGCCATCGGCCAGCACCAACAGGGCAGGGGCCTGGCTCAAGGGTTCGTTGCAAGTGAAGTGATCATCCCGCAGCCGGAGCGGGCAGGGCCTGGCGCAACCGCTCCAGGGCCTGCCAGCCGCCGCCCGAGGCGAGGGCCGCCTGGGCCTGCTCCAGCCCCTCCGCCACGCTGGCGGCCCGGCCAGCGGCCCAGAGCACCAGGGCAGTATTCAGGGCCACGACATCGCCCTGGGCCCGGCTGCCCCGTCCCTGCAGCACGGCTTCAAGAATGGCCCGGTTAGTGGCCAGATCGCCCCCAGCCAGGGCCGCCAGGGGGGCCCGCTGCAGGCCCAGCTGCTCGGGATCGAGCTGGTCGCTGCGCACCTCGCCTGCCTCCACCAGCCGCAGCTCGTTGATGCCCGCCAGGGAGGCCTCATCCAATCCCCCCTGGCCGTACACCACCACCGCCCGCTGCAGGCCGAGCCGGGCCAGGGCATCGGCCATGGGATCGAGCAGGTCGGCCCTGGCCACGCCCAGCACCTGGGCATCGGGCCGCAGCGGATTTACCAGGGGACCGAGCAGGTTGAAAACCGTGCGCACGCCCAGGCTGCGGCGCAGGGGTGCCAGACCCACCAGGGCCGGATGCCAGCCAGGGGCGAACAGAAAGGTGAGGCCGGCCTGGGCCAAGGCGCCAATCACCTGGGCCTGGGGAGCCTGCAGGTGGATGCCGGCGGCCTCGAGCACATCTGCCGAGCCCACCCGGCCGCTGGCGCTGCGGTTGCCGTGTTTGGCCACATGGGCGCCGCAGGCGGCCGCCACAAAGGCCACGGCCGTGGAAATGTTGAAACTGTCAGCCCCGTCGCCGCCGGTGCCGCAGGTGTCGACCAGGGGCAGGTCCGGACGGGCCGCCGGGAGGTCACAGGCCTGCCGCAACACCTGGGCCATGGCGGCCAATTCCTCGCCACTGGCCCCCTTGGCCCGCAGGGCCGCCAGCAGGGCGCCGGTGAGCACCGGATCGATCTGCTCGGCCAGCCAGCCCTGCATCAGGCCGGTGGCCTGGGCGGAGCTGAGCGACTGCCCGTTCAGCAGTTGCTCCAGCAGGACTGGCCAGGGTTGGGCAGGTGCCATCGGGTGCGGCCAGAAAAAAGCCCGGGTGCAATGCACGCCGGGCCGGGTGATGGGGACCCTCCCACTATCACCCGAAGAGGGGGAAATTGGCGATGCCCCAGGGCAATTTCATCTAGGTCTGCTCCTGGTCTGCGGTGTCGAAACTCGAACCAACCGCCCCACTGGCGGCGGGTGTAGCCGTGGCCGCGGGCCGAAAACCCTCTTCCCAGATGGCCCTGGTGCGGCTGTGCAGCTGCTGGCGGCTGAGGCCCCAGAGCCGCAGCGCCTTGGCCAGATCGGCGCTGAGATCATGGGCGCCGGGAAAGTTTTCGTAGCGCATCAGCAAGCGCGCCGCATCCACCAGGTGGGCGTCGGCGGGTTGCTCGGCCGCCAGCAGGCGATCCACCACATCCCTGTCGGTGGCATAGAGGGGATGGCTCTGGTCGTTGCTGCTGGGTTCCATCAGGGCGAAGCAGGCCCGCCCAGCCTGCCGCAAAAGCAGCTGCCTAGGTTGGGCCCACCTGTGCACCTGGCCCCTGATGGGAGCCCTTCGGCTGGACCTGATCCGGCGCTACCTGCGCCCCCATCGCCGCCAGGTGCTGCAGGGCGCAGCGGCCCTGGTGGTGGTGAACCTGTTGAGCGTCTCGATTCCGCTGCTGGTGCGGCGGGTGATCGATGACCTGCAGGACGGCTTCGCCCTGGGGGATGTGCTGGCCCAGGCGGCCCTGATCGTCGCCCTGGCCAGCGTGATGGGGGCGGTGCGCCTCTACTCGCGCATGCTGGTTTTCGGCGTGGGCCGGCAGGTGGAAGCCGACCTCAAGCAGCAGATCTTCGACCACCTGCTACTGCAGGAACCGGGCTGGGTGCAGACCACCGGCAGTGGAGAGCTGATCAGCCGGGCCACCAGCGATGTGGAAAACGTACGCCGCCTGATGGGCTTTGCCGTGCTCAGCCTCACCAACACGGTGCTGGCCTATGCCCTCACCCTGCCGGCCATGCTCGCCATTGATCCCTGGCTGAGCCTGGCGGCGGTGGGTCTCTACCCGGTGATGCTCGTGGTGGTGCGCCTGTTCGGCGGCCGGATGATGCGCCAGCAACGCCGCCAGCAGGAGGCCCTGGCCTCGCTCAGCGACCTAATCCAGGAAGACCTTTCCGGCATCAGCGCCATCAAGATCTACGGCCAGGAGAACACGGAGCAGGCCGCCTTCGCTGGCCGCAACCGCACCTATCGCGATGCGGCCCTGAACCTGGCCCGCACCCGCAGCACCCTGTTCCCTTTGCTGGAGGGGATCGCCTCCATCAGCCTGCTGCTGCTGCTCGCCCTGGGTAGCGGCCAGCTCGAGAGCGGCCTGCTGACGATCGGCGACCTGGTCGCCCTGATCCTGTTTGTCGAGCGGCTGGTTTTTCCCACCGCCCTGCTCGGCTTCACCCTCAACACCTTCCAGACAGGCCAGGTGAGCCTCGAGCGGGTGGAGGAGCTGCTGCAGCGCAAGCCGCTGATCGTCTCGCCAGAGCGGCCCCAGGCCCCAGCCCAGCCCGGCCGCGGGGCGGTGCAGGCCCGTGGCCTGACCGTGCGCTATCCAGGGGCGCCCAGGCCGGCCCTGGTTGATGTGAGCTTTAGCCTCAAGCCCGGCGAGCTTGTGGCGGTGGTCGGCCCGGTGGGCTGCGGCAAAACCACCCTGGCCCGGGCCCTCGGCCGGATGGTGGAAGTGGAGCCAGGCCAGCTCTGGCTCGATGGGGTCGATATCACCAGGCTGGAGCTCGCAGCCCTGCGCGATCGGGTGGGGCTGGTGCCCCAGGAGGGCTACCTGTTCACCGCCTCCCTGGCGGACAACCTGCGCTACGGCAAACCGGAAGCGCCGCTGGAGCAGGTGGAGGAGGCCGCCCGCCAGGCCAGGCTGGAGGGGGATATCAAGGGCTTCCCAGATGGGTACCAGACCCTGGTGGGGGAGCGGGGCATCACCCTCAGCGGCGGCCAAAGGCAACGCACGGCCCTGGGCCGGGCCCTGCTGGTGCAGACCCCCCTGCTGGTGCTCGACGACGCCCTGGCCAGCGTTGACAACAACACGGCCGCGGCGATCCTCCACAGCCTGCGCGACCAGCAGGGGCGCACCATCTTGATGATCAGCCACCAGCTCTCGGCCGCCGCCGCCTGCGACCGGGTGCTGGTGCTGGAGCAGGGACGGCTGGTGCAACAGGGGCCCCACCTCGAGCTGCTGGCCGAGACCGGCGGCACCTACCGGCGCCTCTGGGACCGGCAGCAGGCCAGCGAGCAACTGCAGGCGGCGGGCTGATCTCAACACTTGTTGAGCAGCCCAGAAAAGATCCCAGGCTCCGGCTTAGGTGGGGAGAGAATTCCGCCACCTGCCAGGTCTCCATGGAGTCCGCTGCCCCCTTCCCCGGCCTGCCCTACCGGCTGCGCTGCACCCTGACCTTCGGCGACATCTACGGCCAGATCCTGATCTGGATGCTGGTGATCTTCGCCAGCCTGGCTGCCGGCCTGGCCCTGATGGGGGCCAGCAAGCCAATCTTTGCCCTGGTGGGGGTGGGAGTGATCCTGGTGCTGTCCCTGCCCTTCCTGCTGTTTGCCTTCACCACCACCCTGCTCAACCACATCGCCCTGGAGCCAAACGCAGCCCCCAAAGGGGCTGCCTAGGCTGAACTGCGATCGCCCTATTGCAAGTGTTCGGCCTGTTTGAGACCGCAACCCCCACCCAGGCAGCCCATGCGGTGCTGGGCACACAGATTGACGCGCAGCCGGGCCCCGGCCAGAGCGTGGCTGTCTTTGGCTGTGGCTGTTTCTGGGGAGCGGAGAAGGGGTTCTGGCGCCTGCCCGGGGTGGTGACCACGGCAGTTGGCTATGCCGGCGGCTCGGCAGATAAGCCCAGCTACAACCAGGTGTGTTCGGGCCGCAGCGGCCACAGCGAGGTGGTGCGGGTGGTGTGGGACACCGCTCTGGTGGATTTCAGCGACCTGCTAAAGCTCTTTTGGGAATGCCACGACCCCACCCAGGGAGATCGGCAGGGGAATGACCGCGGCAGCCAATACCGCTCGGTGATCTATATGGATGATCCGGCGCTGATGGAGCGGGCCCAGGCCAGCCGCCAGGCCTACCAGCTGCTGTTGAGCGGGGCGGGCTTCGGGCCGATCACCACCGAACTGCGCAGCAACCAAACCTTTTGGTACGCGGAGCCCTATCACCAGCAGTATCTGGCCAAGCCCGGCAGCCGCCCCTACTGCTCCGCCCAGCCCAGCGGGCTGCGGTTGGGCGCCTTTGAGGGCGCCAGCTACAAGCTGGATCCCCGGGTGTGGAACTCCTACGACTGGTCGGTGGCCCACTGCGTGCTGCGGGGTGACAATGCCCCCATCCAGCTGGCCTAGATAATGCCGGTGCTGCCCATGCCCATGCTGCTCCTCTCGCTGCTGTCGATGGGTTCGCCCTGGTGGGAGGACTACGGCATCACTGAGAAGTTCCTCTGCCCCAATGAGCGCGCCGTGACCCTGGAGCGCAATGATGCCCAGGCCTCACTGATCGCCGGCCGCTTCCGCTCCACCCTGTTTAGGGAAGACTCAAACCTGCCTGGCCTGCGCTACCGCAATGAACAGATGACCGTGATTCTGCGGGGCGATGTGCTCACCATGGAACAGTCGTTCCAGAAACTGGAATGCCTGCGCACCCAGCAGGTGTGATGCAGGTGCAGCCATGACTCCCTGGCCCGATCGGGCAGTGATCCTCGCCCTGCTAATCACGCTAGGGCTGTGTTTTGCCCTGGTGTTCTGGAGTGTGAGGCTCAATCCCCGCCCCGAACCCCAGCTGCAATGGCGAGACCGCCAGGCGCCCCAGGCCATGGTGCAACCGCTGTGACCGGGCCTGAGCAAACGCCACCCCGCCGGCTCCACCCCCTGCCACGGGGCCTGGTCGAGCTCTACGGGCTGCTGGCGGTGCTGTTTGTGCTTGTACCGGAATGGATGGCCGGCAGTGCTCTGCTGGGCTTTCGCGCCAACCGCAGGGGATCCGACCTGCCGGCCGCGGCGGCCGCGTGGCAGAAGCTGCCGGAACTGCGCCTGGCCGCCATGGGACTGGGCGACCTGCGCCTGCTGGCGCTGGAGCTGGGGATTGCTGGCTATGCCGGCCTGGGCCGAGACCGGCTCAGCGCCAGGATCATCCGGCGGTTGAAACCGCAACAAAAGCCCCAGCAGAAGCCCCGCAAAGCGCTGTGGTAATTTGAATTCGCCGGGGCGTAGCGCAGCTTGGTAGCGCACCACTTTGGGGTAGTGGGGGTCGCAGGTTCAAATCCTGTCGCTCCGATTGATTAGATCGAAACCGGATTATTTAAAATTGAGCCGCTTCTCTTTTTGGAGCGGTTTTTTAATAGCCTTTCAGCTGCTCCCCCATGCCATAACTTAACAAGACTAAACAACGGCTGATTTTAATTCCGGAACGCAGGCCAAATACCTAGCCTTACAGCAGTACATTAATTGAATTCAAAGGCCCATCTTGCCTTTAAGGTCTCTCCAAAGTTGATAGTGGGGCAAGAGCAGGCTGATAAAACAGGTCAAGGGCTCGCCCGCTTGAAGATCTCCCCAAGCCATGTTTCGAATGGAAAACAAAACCCTCTTAAAGTAACTTTTCAAGCTTAAAAGCTCGTCTTTGCCCGCATACCACCTCCAGTAGCGCTCGAGCACCTGGGGGAGTGAGTTTCTGATATTGCAGAAGACTTGCAGAGATGGATCCCCCACCACATCGAAATTTTCACCCTCCAACCGGCTGCCGAGTTCGGCATCCTCCGAATGGCGCAAACTGGCGTCATATCCCCCCACAGCCACTACCGCACTTGATCGCACCATGGCGCCAAAGGTGAT
>NZ_JAGQCQ010000120.1:0-10018 GCF_024346275.1 Cyanobium sp. BA20m-p-22 | reverse complement strand
AAGCAGCGCCTCGATCAGCGCCACTACCGCGGCATCAACCAACTACCTGCTATTTGGTATGCCAGCCATGGCGCTACTTTTGGCGAGGGGGAGTTGCCCCACCTGGGTCTTGCGCACCAGTACCTCAACCACTTCCGCTGCCAGAGCGACTACCAGGAGCTGCTGTACCGAACGGCACTGCCAGTGGGCGTACGCACCGGTGTGGCTGGCCCGATGGGCAGTAGCTCAGCCAGTGAGCCGGTGGTGCTGGGACCAAACAGCGTCATCGACCTACCGGAGGGAGCCAGCTTCCAGTTCGTCGAAATCCAGGCCCGGTCTTTGGCTGAACACCGCGCCTGGCTGGAATCGCTCGATCAAGGCATGCGCCGTGATGCCCTGATCCCCGCTGCTGCCCAGGGGGCACCGCGCACGGCAATGGAGATCTCAATGGCCGCTTCCCAGGCCTATGCCCTGCTGCAGAGCCAGGCGATACAAAAGGCCTCGATGTTTTCTTCTCTGCTGCAGCACTGGTGCGCTATCACCGGTGAACCGCTGCGAGTGCAGGAAGGCCCCGCCCTGACGGTTGAGATCAGTCCGCTGGCGCCAGCACCTAAGCCCCAGCCGACCGTGAGCGAGATGTTGCAGCTACAGGAACGGGGAATCATCAGCGAGCAGGCCCTGCGGCAATGGCTGGGGGATCTGGCCGGCATTGCCCCGGCATCTGCATGACCACCACCAGCAGCACCTGGCAACCGCAGGATCAAGAAGCCATCCGCCAGGCGCTGGGCTTGCCGGCCACCGTGCCCTGCCTCGATGCCATCGGCCGGGCGATGGCGGATCTGGAGCGGGGGCATCCAGCTGGGGTGCTCAGCGCCCGGGCCCTGCTTGATGCGGTGGTGCTGATCGATCAGCAGTTGCTGGCGGGCGGGCCCGAGCAGGAGCAGGCAATCGAGAAGCGCTCCTCCTCCGGGCCGATCGCTGGTTCAGTGGCAGCCGGTGGCGATGCCCCGCTGCAGAAAGCCGATGTGATCGCATACGACACGGCACTGCTGCGCCACGAGAGCGAAACCATCTACGCCAATCCCCGCTCCAGCTCGGCGGCACTGCTCAGCCAGCGGCGCCGCTACAGCGAGCAGTTGCTTCTGCTTCTGCCGGCGATGGCCAGCTGGGTTCATTTCACAGCTGCTGCTGCGGGCTCACTGGGCAATACCTCCCTGCTGCGGGGCTGAGCGATGGCGATGATCAGCCCGCGCTGCTTCACCAGCAGCCAGCACCAACGCAACGGGGCTAGTGGACGCTCTCCGCAGTGGGGCCCCACCCCCCTGCAGCCATTTGCCAATGCCCGCCTGCTGCTGGGCGAAAACGCCATTCCTGGTGACACCACCTCTGCTGTGGTGGCCAGCCACGTGCTCGAGTGCTTTCTTGAACGCTCCCGTTACATCACCGCCAGAGACAACGGCCCTGGTGTTGATACCGGTGACTTCACCTTTCAAGGGATGATCTGCCGTGCCACCCGGCTGCCGCCGCACCCTGGTGCGATCTGGCTGAGTAGGGAGCTGCAGTGGAGTCAGAACGGCCGGCGTGTCTCCGCTGCCGGCAGAACCGTTGCGGCTCCCTGCGAGGGCACAATTTGGCTTGGTGATCTGGGCCTGCTCAATGCCGCAGGTGATGCAGGTGTCGATCCCTATGCCCTGTACACCTTGTTCACCGTGCTGGAGTTCGGCGCTAGCTACGGTTCAGGCGGCATCGGTGGCCTGGTGCAGCCGCTGATTGGTGAGCGGGTGTTCGGAACCCTCAAGCCGAATCGGTTCGACCAATCCTAGGGTGTGTACACACTTGTATGGTCAAGGCCGTGGCCGCCCGTGTCGGCATTCGTGAGCTCAGTGCCAAGTTGGCTTATCACCTTGAGCTGCTGACGCCGATTGAGGTGACGCGCCACGGCCGCACGATCGGCCTCTACGTACCCCTGCCCCAGGAGGTTGGACTGGATGATCGGGAACGATTGCTGGCAGCCGGCCGGTTGATGCAGGCCGAGCTGGAGCGCCTTGGCCTCACAGAGAAGGAGCTGAGTGCTGACTTCAAGGCTTGGCGTCGTAAGTCAGCAGAGCTGACTGCGCTGTCGAACTAGTCGATACTGGCTGGATGCAACTGGTTCCATGACCAGCTCGGCCGCCCAACCAGCACTCGACCTTCAGGAGCTCCTTTCGCTTCTGCGCGGGCGCCAGAGCGAGTGGCGGCAGCGGTACCAGCTGCAACGCATCGGCCTGTTTGGCTCCACGGTTCGCAACCAGGCCACCGCTACCAGCGATGTGGATGTCTGGGTGGAACTCGACCCGCTCACACCGTTTGCGACTGTGCACCTCAAAGAAGAGCTGGAGCAGCTGCTGCAGCGCCCTATTGACCTGGTGCGCTTGCGAGAACGCATGAACCCAGCGCTACGAGCCGCGATCCTCAAAGAGGGCATCAGCGCGTGAGTGGTGATCTGCTTTTACTGCTGACGCCACTGCGACAGGTCCTAGAGCGGATCGAGCGCAAGGCAAAGCCCCTCCTAGACGATCCAGCTCTGCTGGAGCAGGAGGAAGGCCAGGACTTACTCGATGTGATCTGCATGCAGTTCTTGGCAGCCGGGGAAGCCCTAAAGCGATTGGAAAAGCTCCGCCCAGGCCTTCTGGCGGCCAGCTTCCCTGAGATCGATTGGAAGGGCGCCATGGGATTTCGCGATGTCATTGCCCACCAGTTGTCAACCGACATCGAAAACTGAGCCACTTCCGACACCGAAAACTGCGCCACCCCTGAGCAGGTCTGGGGCCTTGTTTCCGTAGTGGTTCCGCCTTGGCTGCTCCGGCGGTGCCTCTGCTTGCTCATGGTTTTCTTGTCTGGTTGCGTTGGTTGTCGTCTGGTATTGATGCCGGTGAGGTTGCTCCGGCTGTTTTCCCCTCAGACCTCCTTGGCTGGTGTCGGTGGCGGTAAGCCGTCGACACCAGCCAAGGAGGAGCCGCCCGCCTGCGGGCGGAACAGTCCAGATCTGCGCTTCTCCCTCAGCCGGTAGCTGTCGCCGCGGATCGTCACCACGTGGCTGTGGTGCAGTAATCGATCGAGGATCGCCGCCGCTACCACCTGATCGCCGAACACTTCATCCCACTCCTCGACCGGGCGGTTGGAGCTGATCAGCACGCTGCCCTGCTCATAGCGGCGGGAGATCAGCTGGAAGAACAGGTGCCCGGCCGCTGGTTCGAGCGGCAGGTAGCCCAGCTCATCAATGATCAGCAGTTTCGGTTTGGCGTACTGAGCCAGCCGCATCTCCAGCGTTCCCTGCTGCTGCGCCTTGACCAGGGCGCCGAGCAACTCCATCGCTGTGGTGAACTGCACCGTGTAGCCACGGGCCACCGCCTCTCGGCCCAGCGCCACCTCCAGGTGCGTCTTGCCGACTCCCGGTGGGCCGAGCAGCACCACGTTGTCGCCATTAGCGACCCAGCGGCAGGTGGCCAGATCACGGATCTTGCCCGGATCGATCGAGGGCTGGGCCTCGAACTCAAATCCCTCCAGCGTCCGCACGAACGGGAAGTGGGCGATCGTCATCGCCATCGACAGCCGCCGCTGCTCCTTGCTCGCCACCTCGGCGGCGCAGAGCCAGGCCAGGGCCTCGCGCAGATTCAGCTGCCGCCTGGCGGCTTCCTCCAGCAGTCCGTCCAGCTGCTCGCGGATCGCGCCCAGCCGCAGCCGGTTGAGCATCCCGTCGAGATCCTCCACCAGCCGCTGGATCTCGGCCAGTTCAGCGGCAGTCATGCCAGAGCGAGATGGCGCCGGTGGTTGTTGCGTGCTGCGCGCAGTCATATTTAGGATGTTTATTGGGCAATGTGTTTGTGAAATTAAGGTGGCTTTTCAGGCGGCCTGGGGGCCGCGCTGCTGGGTGGCGTAGTTCGTTGCACCGCCTGCCGCCAAAACCAAGCCACCGCTGATGGCGAGAAACACCAGGGTCTGCAGCAGCAATAAGAAGATTCCGATGGCCGACTCGGCCAGGATCTGTAATCTCGCCTTGATCAGCAGGGTGAGCAGCAGCAGGACAGTGGCCTTGAAGCTCAGCACCTTGGCCGTGCTGAACGGTAAGAATGGGTTCAGGAGCACAGGTTGATCACGGTTGCCCCCATGCTGGTGGCGGGCTTATCCGGTACCGGTGGCGCCATTCAGGCCCGCAGCCGCTTCTGCGGGATCCACTGCGGCGGAGACGCCCGCCAACCCTCCTGCCGCTTCTGGGCCCAGAGGTTGATGGCCTGCTCGCGGCTCAGCTGCTTGCGGTGCTTGAGCAGCGGCGGCTCTCCACTGGGCATCAATTCCCCCAGCGTCACCTCCAGCAGCTGACTCCAGCGGTCGTAGTGGCAGGGCTGGAAATGGAGACCTGGCGAACGCTGCTCAGCCAGCCCTCAGATCTTCACCGCAGATGGGATGGGGCCAAAGACTGGTGAGCACTTGCCTCCCTACGTGGTCATGCCTCTGAAACGCTCTTGGGCTGGGCATGGGCCCGTGCTGATCGCTGCTGTCGAACCGGATTGGCCACCGCGGCGATCAGCGACTCGGGAATGTGGAACCGGTCGGGCCACCATGGTCAGAATGACCTGAGGGCTACGGCATGGATCCAGCCACGGCCCTCGCCTGGGCGCTGCTGTCACTGGCCGCCGCAGCCGCCCTTGGCCTGCTGACCCTGATCGCAGGCCTGGCGCGGGTGTTTGCGCAGGCGCCCAGGCTGATGGAGCAGCCAGAGCCGGGAACTGAAGCGTCAGAGGCCCTGGCCAGCACCTCGCTCACGGTGGTGGTGCCCACCTATAACGAAGCGGCCAACATCGCCGCCTGCCTTACCAGCCTGCTGCGCAGCGAGGACCCATGCGGTGACTGGCGGGTGTTGCTGGTGGACGATCGCTCCAGCGATGCCACGGTGGCGTTCGCCGAGGAGGCTGCAGGAGCCTGCGGTGCCACGGAGCCCCGTTTCTCACTGCTCGACGCCGGGGCCCGGCCGGAGGACGAGCGCTGGGTGGGCAAGAACTGGGCCTGCAGTCGTGCCATGGAGCAGGTGATCAGTGACTGGGTGCTGTTCGTCGATGCAGATGTGCGCCTGCAGCCAGCCTCCCTGCGGCGCGCCCTGGCCCAGGCGAGCGTTGACGGGGCGGACCTGCTAAGCCTCGCGCCGCGACTGAGCTGCGGCTGCCTGGCGGAGTGGATGGTGCAGCCAATCATGGTCAGCCTGTTGGGGCTCGGCTTTCCGATTGAGGCCGCCAATGATCCCGCCAGTCCGGTGGCGTTCGCCGCCGGGCCGTTCATGCTATTCCGCCGCAGCGCCTACGCGGCCATAGGCGGCCACAGGGCCCTGGCGGCGGAGGTGGTGGAGGACCTGGCTCTGGCGCGGCGGATCAAGCAAGGCGGCCATCGCTTGCGTTACCTGCTGGGGTTGGATGCGCTCGAGCTGCGCATGTACAGCGATTTCACCTCCCTGTGGGAGGGCTGGACCAAGAACTGGCTGCTGGGCCTCGATGGCGATGTGGCCAGAGCCCTGGCGGCCTCCTCGGTGGTGCTGCTGATGTTCAGCGGCCCCTGGCTAATGACCCCGGCTGCGGCCTTCGCCGCAGTGCTGCTGCCGAATCAGCGGCTGGTGCTGCTGGCCGCCCTTGCCCTTGCCCTGACGGGCATCGGCCTGCAGCTGGTCCTGCGCCTGTGGACCCGCCGCCACTTCCAGGTGCCGCTGACCCTTTGGTGGCTTATGGGAGCCGGTGCCCTGGTGGTGGCGGCGATCGGCCCGGTGTCGGTATGGCGCACCCTCAGCGGCCGCGGTTGGACCTGGAAGGGGCGGCCGTTGGCGTGAACGGCGACTGGAAATCCAGTGTCGGCAAATCGGGCGGCGGGTGATGCCGTTGCCCAAGCGCTCGGCGGCGAGCGGTTCATGAAGAGCTTTAGCCGCAGATCACAATCGGTGGCGACCTGGGAGGAGAAGCTTGCCTGCCCCCGAGACCGTCCGATGGTGACTGCATCACCAACCGGGGTGAGCTCGGTCTACTTCACGTTCGCTTCAGTCACGCCGAGCCAATTGGCCACCAGCACCTGCGCGGCGACTATTAGGTAGACGGACGCCTACGTAGTAGACACCGGGCACGCTCCGCATCAACGAATACAACGGCAAATTCTGCTGGTACAGCGCTGCGATCCACGGCAGCAACAACGAGACGCGCATCGGCGCGAAGCACACCGGTGACTACCTGAATGTGAAGGAGCCGATCCTCAAGACCCTGCTCAACACCGTGAAGCAGGGGATGAGGCGGTAGTGACGGCCAATGGCCTCTGCACACCCTGAGCGAGGCGCCGATCGGGGTCGCACCATTGATCTGCCTAGCCCCAAGCACCAACTAGACCTGATGATCCTGCACTGTGCGTACTCGCTCGAGAATGGCCATGACGGAGACATCTAGTCCTTCCCACGTGGTGGTGATCGGCGGGGGCTGGGCCGGTTGGGGTGCGGCCAAGGCCCTCGGCGAAGCCGGCGTGCGCGTGACCCTGCTGGATGGGATGGCGGATCCCACCGGGAGCACACCCCTGACCACCGCCAGTGGCAAGCCGTTTGAAGCCGGCACCCGCGGCTTCTGGAAGGACTACCCCAACATCAATGCCCTCACTGCAGAGCTCGATCTGGGCCCGATTTTCACGGACTTCACCACCAGTGCTTTCTGGTCGCCCGATGGCCTGGAGGCCACAGCGCCGGTGTTCGGGGATGCGCCCCAGTGGCCGAGCCCGCTGGGACAGGTGGCTGCAACGTTCACCAACTTCAGACGCCTGCCGATAGCCGATCGGCTGAGCATCACTGGACTTCTTTACGCGATGCTCGATCTCAACCGCAGCGATGCGGTGTATCGGAGCTACGACAACATCGATGCGCTGACGTTGTTCCGGAGTGTCGGAATCAGCGAGCGGATGATCAACGACTTCCTGCGCCCCACCCTGTTGGTTGGTCTGTTCAAGCCGCCCGAGGAGCTTTCGGCAGCGGTGACGATGGAGCTTTTGTACTACTACTCCTTTGCCCACCAGGATTCCTTCGATGTGCGCTGGATCAGGGCGAGCAGCATTGCTGAAGCCTTGATCGCGCCCCTGGCGCGCCGACTGATCAATCGCCACGGTCTACAGGTGTGCGGAGGCACACTGGCCGCGCGTTTGAATCTCACGCCAGACGGCAAGGCGGTTGCTTCGGTGGAAACCCGTGCCGTTGGCTCAGGCGAGCTGGGGCTGATTGAGGAGGTGGATGCGGTGGTGCTGGCGGTGGGCGCCAAGGGGTTGGGCGCGCTGATGGCGAATTCCCCGGCCTGTGCTGCAGCTGCCCCGGAGCTGGTGGATGCCGGCAGCCTTGGTGCCATTGATGTGGTGTCGGTGCGTCTGTGGCTGGACACCTACGTGGAGGTTACCGATCCCGCCAACGTGTTCTCCCGTTTTGAGGTATTGCAGGGGGCCGGCTGCACCTTCTTCATGCTCGACCAACTGCAGAAGGAGGAGGAAGCGGCCCTGTGGGGTGGGGAACAACCCCGGGGATCGGTGGTCGCCAGCGACTTCTACAACGCTTCAGCCATTGCGGCACTCAGCGATCAGGACATCGTGGAGTTGTTGATGCGGGAGCTGTTGCCGGTAGCCAATCCCGCCTTTCGCACCACCACGGTGCTGGAGTCGGAGGTGCGGCGCTATCCGGGGTCGGTGTCGCTGTTTGCACCGGGGAGTTTCAGCAAGCGGCCGCCGCTGGACACTGCTCTGCCTTCGATCGTGTGCGCCGGCGACTGGGTGCGGATGGGCAGCCGGGAGCATGGCGCCAAGGGGCTGTGCCAGGAGCGGGCCTATGTGTGTGGCCTGGAAGCCGCCAATTCCTTGATCCGGCGCAAGGTCGTCACCACCTCCACATCTCCTGCAAGGGAACACCCCGTGCGTCCGATCCGCGCTGATGAATCGCAGGTGCTGATCGGCCGTGCACTGAATGCTTTGTTGATGAACCAGGCGGAAGCTCTGGGTCTGCGCTGGCCCTGGTTGCGATGAGACAGCTTCTGATCAAGGGCGAATGAACTGAACTAAGCCTTAGGAGTTTGCTGAAAAACCAGTCCTACGTTTCGGTCGAGCAGCGGATCCCGGACTACCGCCTCAGACGGCCCAGAACCTCCGCTGGCGGCCTGCAGCGGAGCGTCGACTTCCACCACGAGGAGCTTCATCGCTCAACCCGGAACTGAGGTCGCAACCACAGCGATACATAAACCAGGCTCACCAGCACCGGCACCTCTATCAGGGGGCCGATGACTCCGGCCAGAGCCTGCTGGGAGGTGACCCCCCAAATGCTGATGCACACGGCAATCGCCAACTCGAAGTTGTTACCAGCTGCCGTGAAAGCCAGGGCAGAGGTGCGTGGGTAGTCGAGGCCGCTTCTCTTTCCAACGGCGAAAGCAATGCTCCACATCAGCACGAAGTAGAGCAGCAACGGAATCGCCACCTTGATCACCTGGACAGGATCCGAGGTAATGGCCTGGCCCTGCAGGGCGAACATCAACACGATCGTAAACAGCAGGCCGTAGAGAGCCCAGGGTCCGATCCGCGGCAGGAACACCTGCTCATACCAGCGGTGCCCCTTTAGACGTACGCCGATCAGACGGGTGAGGAAACCAGCCGCCAGCGGAATTCCCAGAAAGATCAGCACCGCCTTGGCGATCTCACCAAATGAGAAGCGCACAACCTGACTGTCGAGCCCAAGCCAGGCCGGAAAGATCTGCAGGTAGAACGTACCCAGCACGGCATAGATGAACATCTGCAGGATCGAATTAATCGCCACCAGCAGGGCTGCTGCTTCCCGGTTCCCCTGGGCCAGATCGATCCAGATCAGAACCATCGCAATGCAGGGTGCGATGCCGATCAGGATCAGTCCAGTGCGAAAGCCCGGCTGATCCGGCAGAAACAGCCAGGCCAGGGTGAACATCAGCAGTGGGCCAAGGCCCCAGGTCAGCCCCAATGTCAGGGTGAGCAGGCGCCGATCGCGGGCCATGTGGCCGAGTTCGCCGTAGCGCACTTTGGCCAGCACGGGGTACATCATCATCAGCAGGCCGAGGGCGATCGGCAGGGAGGTGTGATCCACCTGCGCAGAACTCAGCAATTCCTGCAGGCCGGGCACCATGCGCCCCAACAACAGGCCTGCGGCCATCGCCAAAAGGATCCACACCGGTAGTAAGCGGTCGAGCCAGGGGAGCTTGCCCTGCAGACCAGCGCCTGCAATGAAGGGAGGTCGATCCATGTCGCTTTCAGGCATGGCGAATCAGGCACATGCCCTGCATTGTCATCACCCGAGCAGGTTGCAGGGCGAAATTGGCGGAGGCGGTGGATAGCTTGTGCTGCGCTCCCAGGGACAGGACGATGCCAAACGCCCGGCCCAGCGCTGCATCACGACCAGGGAGGCAGCCTCACGGCTGGCTGCTGGGCGGGGCTGGCTCGCCAAGGACCCGGTCTTTGACGACTTGGTGCAGCAACGCTGACTTTGTTCAATTCGATCAATGATGGAACCGGTGAACATCCACCAAGCCAAGACCCAACTCTCCCAGTCGCTGCATGTGGTGTAGCAGGGAGAGGAGGTGGTGATTGCCCGGGCCGGCGTGCCGATTGCACGGCTGGTGGGCTGGCAGGCTCCAGCCCAGCCGGTAGCAGCGCCCGGGGCGATGCTCGGCCAGATCAAACTGGCGGATGACTTCAATGCACCCCGGGATGGCCTGTTCGAGGCGCTGAAGTGACACGGCTGCTGCTCGACACCCCCTTGGTTCTGTGGTGGCTGAATGACGATCAGAGTTTGCCGGAGCCTGTGGCGGAGCGCCTGCAGGCTCCGGAGGCAGAGGTGTTTGTTAGTCAGGCCTCGCTATGGGAGATGGCGATCAAGGTGTCGAGCGGCCGCTTGCAAGTGGATCTGCCTGAATTGGAGCGCCAGGTGCCGTTGCAGGGCTTTCGCTGGTTGCCGATTCGCAACGCCCATCGCGATCCCTTTGATCGGCCGCTG
>NZ_JAGQCQ010000012.1:0-27560 GCF_024346275.1 Cyanobium sp. BA20m-p-22 | reverse complement strand
CAGCTCCCCCTCAGCAAAGGTCTTGAGCACCGCCAGCTGTTCAGCGCGGCGGGCATATTTCTGCGCCTCAATCAAGGTCAGGCCCAAGGGCACTCTCCCGGGGCCTTGCCCCAGTGACAACACCAGCTGTTGCCAGGTCGCCGCTGGACCGTTGGATGGTGGAGTGATCAGCGGCCAAAGAAGCCGCTTAGCCTGATCCCATGGCGCCATCCCGCATCACCCACAACCCTGAGCAGTGCGGCGGTAAGCCCTGCATCCGCGGTATGCGCATTCGCGTGCGGGATGTCCTCGAGCTCTATGCCGCGGGTTTGAGCAGCGAGCAGATCCTTGCCGACTATCCGGATTTGGAGCCGGAGGACCTCAGCGCAGCACTGGATTACGCAGCTCGGGAGATCGACCATCCGGTGTTGGTGGGATGACGCTGTGGCTGGATGCCCAGCTGCCGCCTGCCTTGGCCCGCTGGATCGGTGAGCAGGCATGGGGTGTGGTCGCTGTGGCTGTGCGGGAGATCGGGCTGAGGGATGCCAGCGATCCAGAGATCTTCCGCCGGGCACGTGCCGCGAATGCGGTGGTGATGACCAAAGACCGGGACTTCATCCGCCTGCTGGATGAGCAAGGCCCCCCTCCCCAGGTGATCTGGCTGCGGCTGGGGAACAGCAGTAATGCGGCGCTGCAGCAAGTGCTCACAACCACCCTTCCGCAGGCTCTGGAGCTATTGCGCAGCGGTGAACCCTGGGTGGAGATCCGGCCGCAGGCCAACTCCGGCAGCTGATTCCTCTCCCTCAGGCATGGCCCATCCATGCAGGGGTGGCAGGCCCTGATGGCTACACCCAGGCCACCAAAGCAGCGCCGATAGCCATCAGCACCACTCCGAGCCAGGCCTTGAGGTCGAGCTGCTCACCTAGCAGCAGTACCGCCATCAGGGCAATCAGCACAACACTGAGCTTGTCGAGCGCCGCCACCCCAGCGACGGGCCCCAGCTGCAGGGCGCGGCTGTAGCAGAACCACGACACCCCTGTTGCCAGAGCGGAGAGGGCGAGAGCACCCAGGCTCAGAGCGGGCAGCTGGCGCAGCTCCTGCCAATCGAGCCGGCCGGTTACCAGCAGCACAAGAGCCAGCACAATCGCCACGGCCAGGGTGCGGAACAGGGTGGCCATTCCCGCATCCACCCCCTGCACGCCCACCTTGACCAATAGAGCGGTTATGGCTGCAGAGAGCGCCGCCGCTACGGCCCACAGCTGCCAGTTCTGCACGGGGCGTCTTGCATTGGAAAGCTGTGAGCGGAGGCTATTCGCGCTGGCAAGCCTTCTGCTCACAAGCCCACTGAAAAGTGTTGGGGGCTAGGGGCGCCTTGCGTTGGCGGGGCGCCGGCGGCAGCGTTCGACTAGCAGCTCCCGGCTGGCAAAGGCAGTGGTCAGCACCACTCCCCATGACCACCCCGATGAGCGCCGAGCGGTTCAGTGACCGCTTCCGCTTCTACCGCGACCAGCCGCAGCAGCAACGCGGCGTTCTGCAGCTGTTTGAGGCAATCAGCAGCACTGAGCGAGGCGAAGAGATCCTCTGCGAGCAGGCGGCCTGGGCACTCACCTACAGCGAGCAGCCGCCAGTCCCAGCACAGCCGCAGGCTCCGGCCAATGGTCTCGATCCCCGCGGTTCAGAGGAAGCCGGCATGGCCGGGCCGCAGAAGGCAGCACCGGTCAAACCCGGTGATTCCTACCTGCTTGTGAATGACCGGGATGAGGACCTAGAGGCCTATGACCACAGCGGCAAGTTCCTGTGGAAGCTCCCCTGTCTGGCGAGAGGGCAGGGCGCGGATACCGACTGGAGCCACACCAACACCGACACCCCGCCAGGTCTCTACAAGCTGGGCCAGCTCTATGCGGACTACGAGCAGAACCCCAATCCACCCTGCTCCGATACCGCCATGGCCTACGGCTGGTACTCCTTTGACCTGGAGGAGCTGGAAGGCCAGGAGATCAAGGCCGGCCGGGCCGGGATCATGCTCCACGGCGGTGGATCCGCCTGCGGCTGGCCTGGTGCCTGGGCAGCGCAGCAGCCCCTGCATCCCACCTTGGGTTGCATCCGTATTCACAACGTCGATCTACGCGACAAGGTGCTGCCCCTTTACCGCCAGGGCACGGTCTATGTGGGGGTGTTCCAGGAAAAAAAGTGACGGCGATGCCGGTGCTGCCGCCGGCTGGGGCCTGATCGAGAAGGAAGAGCAGCGATGGACTCAAGCCCACTGGCCCGACCGCCCAAGCCGCCGTTCGATCGGGAGCGGTTTGTGTTCAAGATGCTGGCGGTGGTGATCAGCACCCAGCTGCTGATCTATTCGCTGGCTGCTGGGGTTTGCGGCCAAAGGGCGCTCCAGGGCCGGCCTGTCGGTCAGATCTGCCCCGGCACGCTGGAGCAGCTTCAGGGCGGCTTTGATTCCACCCTCAAGCTGCTGCTGGCGCTGCTGGGCGGTGCAGCGTTGACGCGGATGGACCGGTGAAGGAGCCGTGAAGAACTGTTCGTTGGACCTACCGCATTCAGCAAGCTGCCGTGGAAGACCAACAGGGGATTTAATCCAAGTCGGACCTCACCGCCTGAAAGAACTTGAAGAGTGCCACCAGGTTCAGCGGCTAGGAACAAATCAAAGCTCTGATGGGATTGGACACCTCCCAGGTACGCAGTGATCGAGCAGGTGGCTAATCACTGTCTTCGCGATCTTCATCCTCGCGGGATTCCTTTTCCTCCTTTTTGTCCTCCTTCTTGTCATCACCCTCGTCACCCTCCTTGGATGCGCCAAGGGAGGGCCTCTCTCGATCTCCCTGGTCTTCCTCCCTATCTTTTGGTCCCTCACCGCCGCAGGCGGATAGGAGCGATATCAGGCTGGCAGCAGCGATGAACCGGATGATGCGCTGCATGGCTCGTGGCGGATCTTGTTCAAACCCACTCTGACTGGGGCACCACCTCGGATACGGCGAGTTGATGTTTTCCGTTTAACACGCAGCTGCTGCCATGCAGGAGCAGCGCCCTAATCCGATTGCGCTGGGGACTTGAAGCCTGTGGCTTACTCCGGGTCCTCTCCAGTTTGAGGCCCTCCTGACGTCGGACCTCCTCTGGGATCGGTCCCATCGCTGCGCCACTCCTGGCGCCGAATCCCATGGCATCACTAGCTGCCCAGTCCAAGTTCTGCCGGCCAGAAGAAGATCCCTTCCTGCTGCTTGATCGCGCCTCGCGCTCCATCGAGCAGCTGCTGCGCCGTGATCTGCCGCTGCGCCGCACCTGGAGCGAGCAGCCCTATGGAGAAGAGGAAATCACCCTCCTAGAAGAGGAGGTGCTGCCTGCCATTGCTCAGTGCCTTGCACGAATCGATGCCATCGATTCAGCCCTTAGTGCCGCTGGAGAAGAGCTCTATCGCCAAGAGGTATTGGCAGCTGCTCAGAAGCGCCGGGTTCTGCTCCCTGGGGAGGTGGCGCTTATCTGAGCTCCTGCAGGCCGCCTTACAGGCGGCCTGCTTTATCTCCTGCGAGCTTGTCTGCCGGCCCGCGCTGCTGCCTTGGTGTTTTTAACAAATTGGCCCTTGCCCGCAAGCTTCTTTCTGTTGGTTGCTGCTCTTTGGGCGGCAGTTAGCCGGCGCCAGGCAGCATCTGGCAGGTAACGAGTGGTCTTAGCGCCGCGAATCGCCTTAGCGCTCTGTCCTTTCTTGTCTGAGGAGGTGCGCCACTTTTCGGCGCTCCATTTGGCCAGGCTGCGTTGCGTTGCAGTCCTTGCCTGCATATAGCCACCGCCAGCGCGTTTATAAGCAGCGGCCAAAAGCTGAGCCTTTCGCGCTGACCATTGCCCAGCCCGTCCGCCTTTGCTGCAGCGCAACACCTGACGCTTGAGGCGATCACGCAAGGCTGGCCTGCTGTACACGTTCTGCGCCATTGGTGCTTCTCGCCCCCAACGCTCTTGCCATGTTTTGGAGCGCACTTCTCAGTGCCGGCCTGCAGGGTGCACTTAAGGACGCGACAACAGCGATCTAGGTGGATGAAAGCATCACGCCTAGTCGTATGTCAGAAGGTCTGCCTATATCAGCCATCTCAAACCAATTCAGCACCTCAGCTGGATGTAGGGGCCCATCGGCTTTGCAAAACCGCTCTCCAGTTTTCCCCGCTTCTCGGGGTGACAGGTGCGCGTTCTTTGCATCACAGCGATGTTCCCGCTCTCCACCACCATTCAGTCCCTCATTGATGCTTGGGAAGAAGCTCAGTCTTCCGGTCAATGGCAGGAGCCACAGCCCGAGCCCGCCTATCCAGCAGCCTGGTGGCTAATCCAGCTGGAAGAAGAGCCCCAAGAGCTGGAGCCTCCTCTGCGCTGGTCCGTCTAGCCGGCCAGCCGGCGGTCTAGGTGGCCGCCGGTTAATCCATTGGCATCCAACAAAAAACCCCCAGGCAATACCTAGGGGTCAGAAAATAAAAGGCCTGCAGAAGCTCAGAAACAGAAGGGCAGGAACTGGGTACGGCAGGCGGCATAGCCATCCACCAGGGCGCCGAGGCCAATTTGATGGGCGATGCCAAAGCCGGTGAGGCCTTCCACCACGATGCCGGTGACGATGCCAACCATGGCAGCGCGGCCGTTAAACAGTTCAACTTGCTTGAGCTGCTCCATGAGGGTCAGCTGTTCCGCGCTGTTATCAAGAGCTGGGTCGTTAGAAGGAGTGTTGGCCATGGCTTTTGGTGGCGGAATAGTTGCTGGGAAGCAGAAAAAGCAAGAGCTAGAAGCTCAATCGGCAAGATCCGGCTGATTGAGAGCACCAACAATCCAGGCACCGATAAGAACGATGGTGATTGCAGAAATCATCAAACCCTCTTAGCCAGGTCCGTAGGCCGGCTCAGCACGTAGATCGTCATTGCCGAGAGCACGGCGGTGATCAGGGCTACGACCGAGATTGCAGCGGTGTAATCGGTTTGCATGACGCTCAACCCAGACCAATTTGGGAAAGGATGCCTTGACCAGTGAGCAGCTCAGTGCCAAGACCGATCACAAAGCCGAGCATGGCCAGACGGCCGTTCCAGGTCTCAGCGAAAGCAACGAAACCAAAGCGAGAAGCGGACTCAGTCATGATTGTGACGAAGTGTTACGGCCAATGTAACAGGATGTGAATGGTCGTAGCAAGGGGGAGAAGTACGTGCATCTGCCCTGGCTGACGGGGAGTGCTGCCGCCGGAGCTGCGTCCCCCGCCTCTGAAAGGGGGCTAGCCGTTACGACCGAGCTGAATCCTGAGGGGCAAGGGGATCTGGAAGCCCCTGGGTAATCGCCAGTGCTCGTTTGTAGATGGCACTTGAAGTTGCCCCTGCCGCCTCCATGGCGATCCGCATGTTCTGCCAGTACTGCAATGTTTTGGCTTGAGTCATGGGAGCTGCTGCGGTGTCAGGCGCAAACAGCTGCTGTGCCGCGGCGCCGGCCGAGCGGTTCGATCCATTCGTTCAGCACAAGCTTGTGCTGGACAAGACGACTGGGCAGGCGGCACCCGAGGTTGATCTGCCCCTCATCTACCAAGCGCCCCAACCGAATCGCCAGGGCTTCCTCGTGGCGGGCAAAGGCGCCTTGGTGGGAGGCAACCCAGGAGATCTCATGCTCCGTGATCACACCGCTAGAGATCGACTCCAGAAAGACTTCCCCGACTGTCATGAGAGCCATGTAACGACTTCGTTACATGCTGTCGCGCCCAGCCTCGCTGCGTGGCTCCCGCGAGCTCGGGGACTGGCTGGGGCAGTGGGCTGGCTAGAGCACGCCAGTCCTTGCAGAAGCGTTGGGGCTCAGTAATTGGAGGCTTTATCCGCTCCTTGAACTTCCCCTGCGTTGTGATGCTCCAGCCAGGCGTTTTGCAGGTCAGCTCTGGTGAGCCGGTAGCCCAGCTGGCGGGCGGTGCGTAGGAGCTCTTGGCGGCTATGGCACTGGCGCAGGACCTGCTGTAGCGCCGGGCTGTTTTCTGCATCGGCCACCAACCGCTCCAGATCAGACCAGCTCATCTACTCAAAGCAGCGATGGAATCAAGCTCGCGTGAACTGGTGCCTGCTGCCAGGTTCCCTGAGGCACATTGCAGCGCATTGATGCAGCGTTGCGATCGCAGGACTGATCTCCTGAGAGCACCCCAGAGGAGCGACCCCGCTGCCAATTGCGCTGCGGCTTGGCAGCCAATCGCCAGTGGCTTTCTACGGTGCAGCGATGGCCCCAGACCTCAAGCACCCAGCCACCGGCGATTTGATTGTGTTGGCAGGTGGTGAGCAGCTTTGGCGGATTGGCTGGCCTGGTGCACCGGTCCTGGTCGTCACCAAGAGCGGACCAGGTGGCAACGCCCTCTACCGGCTGGCTGATCCCAGATGCAAAACCTGGAACAAGGTGGGAGACATGAAGCTGGTTCCCTGGCCAGAAGCCGGCAGCTGAGCCGGCCCAGCCCATCCCAGCCCAACCCATCTCACCAGGAGTAGAACAGCTGTACTGCTGCTTCCACTGGTTTGATGTTGGCCGACCTGCCTATTGGCGAGCCTGTGCCCTTCTGCTTGGGTTCATTGGGTGATGGATTGGATCTCCATGCCGCCCTGATTCCCAACCCGGTCTGCACCTTCTACATGCGGGCCAGCGGCAATGGCATGCGCCAGCACGGCATAAATGATGGCGACCTGATGGTGATCGACCGCAGCGTTGAACCCTGCTCCGGCCATGTCGTCGTCGTTGCCCACCAGGGCAGCTTTCTAATGCGGCCGCTTTTGCGCCAGGGGGAGCAGTGGTTGCTTGAACCGGTGCGGCCAGGAGAGTCAGCAATTCCTTTGGACCTGGAGGTCTTTGATCGCTCAGGGCTATTTGGTGTGGTGGTGCATGCGGTGCATCACCTCAACAAGCCGCATTTGCGGAAGATCTGAGCTGGGGTAGTCAGGGAAGCAAGCAGACTCAAACAAGCGAAATTCGGGTGTTTGATCGCTCCGAGCTTCCACCCGCTCGCTCCCGCTCTGGGATTCCAGCTTTGCGCTGAACAGGCCGCACATCCGGCCTTGCTCCACCCACTCGCGCCTGCTCAGGATTCCGCTGCAGCCCAATCAGGCCCAGGTCCAAAACTCTTGGGTTGCCCACCAGTGACTTGCTCCGGGCTTCCTCAGTCTGAGGCATTCCTGCGTCATGCCTCCGCTTCGGATCAGCCAAACTGAGGCATGGCTCGTTTTGAGGCGCTGATCACGCCGGTTATCGATGGCAACGATCTGCGCGAGACACTCGATCAGATCGCCCAGCAGTGGGGCGGGAGCCTGACCTGGCTGGATCGCCGCAATGCCTCGTTAGACCTTGTCTCAGCTGGCTTACAGCTCAAGTTTCTCTTGGAGCTGCGCCGCGGCGATGACCTGCTCTTGTTGGTCACCAGCCGAGAGGGCATGGGCGCCGGCGCCCCCCGTACCCAAGAGCTATTGGAGAAGCTGCTGGCCTGGATCACAGGCCGCATGCCCAGGTCGCAGGTGACGTACCGCTCGGACCGCGACGGCCCGATCCGTCGAGCGCCACAGGTGCCAATCCGTTGACTGATCACAATTGCCTCATTAGCAGCAGCCATTGATCAGCACTCAAGACGAGCAACTTCCGCAGCCAGAACCAGAGGTTCACAGCCTCGATCGCTAGGGACGCGAGCAGGTCTGTTCACGGACGCGGTGAGGAGGCAGCACGGGTCTTTCAGCAGGGCCACCGGGGACTGGCTGGCCGGGCGTTGAGAAACCCCTCCGCAGCATGCCCCTACAGCTCGCACTAGCAAGGGCTGACGCAAGGCTCGCTGCTCTCGCCCCTGGCTAGTGCTCACCTTTGGGGCGCTTGGTCGGTGTTCTCCGCACCACCTCAGCCATGGCCACTCCCCAAGGCCCCGTCTGTGAAGTCCGCCTGCTTGTGGTTCACCGCTATCAGCCCGGCGTTCAGAAGCTCGGCTCCATTCCCTGTGAGGTCGAGTTCTTTGGCCGCCGCGGTAAGCCCGTCAAAAAGATGCGGCTGATCCCTGCCGAGAAAGCGTTCGCCTTTGCCCGCAAGCTGCAGGGCACCCCCGGCTGCACCGTCTCGGTCTGCTGAGCTCTCGGGCTCAGGCCCGGCTGCCGGTTGGTGGCCGGGCCTTACAGCCAATGGCGGTAAGCACTCCGCTGCCGCCGGGCCCTGGCTTTAGAGCGAGCACTACCGAACTGGGGGCTGCTGCCATCACGGCGACGGCGCACCCAGGTTCCTTTGCTGATCAAGCCAGCGTCTTGGGCGTTGGCGCGGCGTGCAGCAACGATCGCCCCATAGCCCCGCTTTTGTTTGGCGCGGGCACGGGAGCGGGCCTGGCTGGCGCTGGCGGCCGGAACCACGGTGGATGTGGAGCGGTTACGCCAGAACACCAGATACCAGGCCATTGCTCCCTCCCTGCTGGGTGATCAGCGCCGCGGCGCAGCCGCCCTGGGCGTGGTCGCTTTGACGGCCTCCAGGTAGAGCTCAGCGGTGCTCAGCGTCTGCAGGTTTGGGGCAGCGCTGTGGTCATGGCCCGCCTCAGCAACCGTGCCTGCATACAGGCCACTGCGCTGCTGGAACAGGAAGCTGAATACCGGGTGGCGGCGCAGCTCTTCCATGTAGTCGCCATCGCACAGCGCTACGCCATCGGCGGTGAGGGGTTGGCCCTTGCCATCCACCGGCAGCAGCCGCTCACGGCCGTCCACATCCCCCAGTTGGAAGTGACCACCGCACAGCGTCACGAAGGTGTCAAAGAACGTCCCCCGTTCATCGCCGCCAACCCGGCCTTCCGCTTCTGAGAAGAGGCGCTCCAGCAACCGCTCCTTGCGCAGGTTCTGCACCTGGGAGCGGGCCTCATCCCTTTCCTTTTCAACGCTGCGCACTCGTCGGATGTTGGCCTCATTGAGCTGGCGTTCACGGTCACCTACCTGGCGCTCAAACTCTTCTCGCTTGCGCTCGGCGTCCTGCAGGCGGGCGTACTCGTCGGGGTTGATTTCCGAGAAGCGCGACAACTGGGCGCGGGCCTTGCGCAGCTCTTTCTCGAGCTGGTTGCTGCGGCGGCGTTCGGCGCGCAGCGGCTCAGCACTGCTGGTGGTGGCAGCAGGGGGGGCGTCGTTGTCGTTGCTGCCGCTGCTCGAGTCCTGGGGAGGGGCAGAGTCAAAGCTGTCGTCGCCGGTGCCACCGTCGTGGCCACCGGCCTCGTCATCGCCCTCATCGAGGGGATCGAGTTCAGCAGCTAGTGGAGCTAGGGAGCCAGCAGGGCCCTGGTTGGGTTGCTGCTGCTGCTGGCGGTAGGTCTGCCAAGGCACGGCAGGAGCAGGGGACTGGGAAGCAGGGGTCGAAAAGAAGGAGGAGGACATCACCCATCACGGCTGTGGTGTTGCGGGCGCCCCGTCCGGGCTTCGCTCGCTCTACCTGTTGCCAGGGCAGCTGCGATGCACGGCAGCAATAAGGAAGGGACCCGGCTGACACAGCAACGATCTGCCGGAACCTTTAGCCACCACTTGCCAAGAGAGGGTGTCGCTCGAGCAAGAACACAGACATGGCTAGGTTCAAAGCCCCAGCCGACTGACCGCGACGCACGCCTGCGCCAGTTGGTGGTTTTGCGGATCTAGATGGAAGCAAGATGCTGGATGCCAAGTGCCTCCCGGTCTTCCATAGCCCCAGAGGCCGGCCATCAAGAAGTCCCGCTTCATTCATTCAGGCCGAACTGGCCAAGAAGCCGGCATGCAAGCTGTAAGCCAACCTGCTCTGCACCATTGTCGTGATTTCAGGGCCGAATCTTGTGACAGCTGGAACAGCACAGCCCCGATGGTGCAGCGATCTGGTGGTGCTGATCAATGTTTGATCACAGCCCGGCAGATGCGCTGGGCCGCCTCTCGCCCGCCGAACAAATTCCTGGCTGCTGGGCCGATCTGCAGGGCGCTGAGTCCACCCGTCACATGCACAGCGGTGCCTGGCCAGCTCAGGTCGGAGGCCAGCACTGGCCAATCGTTGACCAGTTCAATCGAACGCTGCTGTTGGAGCTGCCGCACCAGTGGGTGCTGGCTGACGCCCTGGCGATGGCCCGTGGCGAGCCAGATCCGATCGGCCTCAAGCTCATGGCCATTCATGCAAGGAAGAGTCCATTGATCGGAGCACCATTGCGCTGAACTCACCTCGCAGTGTTCGTTCATCCGCAGCGCTCCCCCTCGTTGGGCCTGCCTGAGCTGGGCGGCTGTCTCCGGCGTGATGGAACCACCGTCGCGAGCCTCCAGCACCTGGCGATGACGACGCTGCATGCAGGGTTCAGCATGAAAGTCCTTGAGATATTTGGGCCCGAGCCACCCCGGATCGGCATCGAAGGGCTTGTGCTTCAGGGTCCTGCGACACAGCAGATGCACCAGCGCACCCCGCCGAAGCGCTCCCAGGGCCAGGTGGGCGCTGGTGAGCCCACCTCCCACAATGAGGATTCGTTTGCCCTGCAGTTGGTGCAGCGAAGGGAGATGGATCCTGTCGCTGTGCTGCAGGGCTTCTGGCGGATAGTTGCCAGAAATGGCCCCGGCCCAGGAGGGCAACTGAGGCGTTCCGCTACCTGTGGCGATCACCAACCTGCCGGCGGCCACGGTTGTGCCATCGCTGAGTGCCAGCTGCATCGGGCCGCTTCCTACTTGGGGAAGTCGGATGTGCTCCACGCTCGTGGCCTGTACACCCTCATTCAGCTGGTACTCGCTGATGACATGTCGGCAGAAGTCCCCAAAGAGATCGGTGTGGGGGAGGCCATAGGGACCCTCCAGCTGGCGGTTGCGCTGCTGCGATTGCGCAAAGTTCCTCAGGGCATGGGGGTTCGGATGGGGGTGATGGGGCGAGGGTGAGCGCAGCCAGGGGATCTCGTAGCACTCCATCTGCCGTTGCCAGCGGCTCAGCCAGGAGCCGCTGGGATCAAGAATTCGCAGCCGGCGCCGCCATCTGGGGCGCTTCTGCAGCAACAGACAACAGAGGGTGAGGGCCTGGGGACCGGCGCCGGCAATCACTAGGTCAACCATCCAGCCCAGCCTCGACTTGCTGGCAGCGGCTGCAGAGTCCGTGGATTTCAAAGGTGTGGAACAGCGGCCTGAAACCCTGCAGCAAAACCGCACCCAGCCCCAGGCTGCCACTGCTGATCGGGCAAATCGGGAGCGCTTGGATATGACCGCACTGCACACAGGTGAGATGGTGTTCATCTCGATCCACCGGCGCATAGACGGCCTCGCCGCTGGGGAGCTTGCGGCAGCGCACTAATCCGGCTTGCTGCAGTTGTTTGAGAACCCTGTAAACAGTTGCTAGGCCGGTGCTGTGACGCGTTGCTCTCAAGCGCTGGTGCAGTTCCTGAGCGCTGAGCTCGCCGTCCGTCTGCTGGAGCAGCTGGAGCAGGGGCTGCTGCCTGGGGAAAGAAGTCGCGGAAGCCATTGGGGTCGATCCGGGCGGCTGCCTTTGCTAGAACGACAACCATTCTCACTCTTGGGCCCGACCCAGCCTGGCCATGGCCTTCTCTAGCCCCGTTCCCGCCGCCGAGCGCCTGCCAGTGACCGTGCTCACCGGTTACCTCGGTGCAGGCAAGACGACCCTGCTCAACAGGATCCTCACCCATGAGCACGGCTTGAAGGTGGCCGTGATCGTCAATGAGTTTGGCGAAGTGGGCATCGACAACCAGCTGGTGGTTGATACCGATGAGGAGATTTTCGAGATGAACAACGGCTGCATCTGCTGCACCGTGCGCGGCGATCTGATTCGGATCATCGGCAACCTGATGAAGCGGCGTGATCGCTTCGATCACCTGGTGATCGAAACCACCGGCCTGGCGGATCCAGCCCCGGTGATTCAAACGTTCTTTGTCGATGAAGACCTGCGCGATGAGCTGCGACTTGATGCGGTGGTCACCCTGGTGGATCTCAAGCACGTTGAGCTGCATTGGGATACGGAGGAGGTGCAGGAGCAGCTGGCCTTCGCCGATGTGCTGGTGCTCAACAAGGCCGATCTGGTGAGCGACAGCGAGCGCGCCGCGATCGAGCGGCGGGTGCGCGCCATCAACCCCGTGGCTCGCCTGCTCACCAGCCACAACGCCGATGTGCCGATGCAGGAGCTGTTGGGCGTTCAGGCCTTCGAGCTGGAGCGTGCCCTGAGCCTCGATCCAGGCTTTTTGGTGGACGAGCACGCCCATGAGCATGACGATGCTGTGGGTTCTGTGGCCCTGGTGGAGGAGCGGCCCATGGACATGGAGAAGTTGGGCAGCTGGATCTCGGAGCTGGTGAGCAGCCGCGGTCCGGATCTGTTCCGCATGAAGGGCATCATCCAGCTGGCTGGCAAGGATGAGCGCTATGTGCTCCAGTCGGTGCACATGCTGGTTGATGGCGATTTCGATCGCCCCTGGAAAGCCGGTGAGCGACGCCGCAGCGAATTTGTGATCATCGGCCGCAATCTCGATGCTGAGGCCCTGCGAGCCAGCTTCCTGGCGTGTGTGGCCTGAGCAGGCGATGGCTCAGACAACTCTGGTGAGCGAAAGGCTCTGCGGTGATCTGCAGCAGCCAATCTCGGCGATGGCCTGGTCGGTTGATGGTGAGTTTCTAGCCATCACCAGCACCGGTGGTGAATTGCTGCTGCTCGATTTCCGCGCCGGCTGTGAGGAGCTGCTGCGGGGCGACCATGACAGCAGCCTTGACGTGGTCGGTTTCAGCGGCGATGGCCAGTTCCTGATGGCCGCTGGCCAGGCCGGCGAGCTGCTGCTCTGGGAGCTGGGTGGCACCGGGGTGCGGCCGCTGGCCATGGATCCCATCCCCCTGGGCAGCGGCTGGATCGATGCGGCGGCCTGGCAGCCCCGGGGCTTGCTGCTAGCGGTGGCAGCTGGCCGCCAGGTGCGGCTCTGGGATGGAGCCAAGCGCCAATGGCGTGAGCCACCGTTGTCGTTGCCCGGCACGATCCAGACCCTGGCCTGGAGCGCCGATGGGGTACAGCTAGCGGCCAGTTGCCACGGTGAAGTGGTGCTGTGGTGCCCCTTGGACCCTGCGGGCACGGCCCCCCTGCGGGCCCCCACGGGCTCGGCTGGCCTGGCCCTGGCCTTTTCGCCCATCGGTGGGCTTCTGGCCTGTGGCCAGATGGATCGCTCGCTGCTGCTCTGGCCCGAGGAGGGCTATGGCCGACCCTGGCAGTTCAGTGGGTTCCCCGCGAAGGTGCGGGCCCTGGCCTGGAGCGATCAGCCTGGTCGACTGGCACCCGCCTTGGCGGTGGCCTCAGGCGACACCGTGGTGCTGTGGCAACAGCGCAATCAGAGCCAGCAGGGCTGGAAGCCCGAGCCCCTTCTTTGGCATCAGCACCGCGTTCATGCTCTTGCCTTTGCGCCTGATAGCAGCCTGCTGGCCAGTGCCTCCGCCGACGGCACCGTGGCCCTCTGGGATGGACGCGGCCGGATGCGGCAGCCGCTGGAAGGGGAGGGGCAAGGTTTCCAGGCGCTGGCCTGGCGGCCTGATGGCCGTCATCTGGCGGCCGGTGGCGATCAAGGCCGCTGGTGGCTGTGGCCGGTGGAAGTGCCAAGCAGGGAACGTCAGCGGCGTTCCGGTGGGGCCGGGTTTGGTTGAACAGCGGCTCCAACGCCCATGAACGCCTTGAACTGCTCCAAGCGCCGTTGCGGATCAGAGGCGGTCATGGCTGGCTTGTCTCTTTCTGCATAGGGGGTGGAACGGGGTCGTAGCCACCCGGGTGAAGTGGATGACAGCGACCCAGCCGGCAGAGCGACAGCCAGCTGCCGCCGATTATCCCGTGGATCTGGATCGCTTCGATGGCGTACTGGGAGCAGCTGGGAGTGAAGCGACAGTTGGGCCCCAGCAGTGGGCTGATCAGGATCTGGTAGCCGCGGATCAGCAGCAGCAGGAGACGCTTCACGATTTCAGCCATGGTGATGGGAGGGTCCAGCAGGGGTTGGTGGAGCGATCGGACGGCAGGCCCTGCCGTCTGCGACCATCACCCCCGCCTCGATCAGCTGACGCCGCAACCGGTCGGCCAACTGAAAATCGCCGTCCTGACGGGCCTGGAGGCGGCGCTTCTGGAGCTCGGCGATGGCCCCCTCGATCAGCTTCGGCTGCGACCGTTCGAGCTGCTGGGACGGGGCCTGCAAGGCGGCCAGGGCCTGATGGGGATCCTGCTGCAGCAAGCCGAGCAGACGGCCTGAGGCGAGCAGGCTGGCCCTGAGCGATTCCCGCTCAGCAGCGGAGCTGGCGCGTTGCAGCTCCCGGCTCATGCCATGCAGGCGGGCAAGGGTGGCGGAGATGTTGAGATCGTCCGCCAGGGCCTGCAGCACGATCGGATCCGGTTCGCCCTCGTTGCCAGTCGCGCCAACACCTGTCGCGGTGTCGCCACAGGTCAGGGCCCTGTAGAAGGCCGCCAACGTGCGCTTGGCCTGCACGAGACGCTCCTGATTCCAGTCCAGCGGTTGGCGGTAGTGGCTGGCCAGCAGGGCTAAGCGGAGAACTTCACCGGGAACCTGCAGAAGCAGATCTCGGACCAGCAGCACATTGCCGAGGGATTTGGACATCTTCTGCCCAGCCACGGTGATGAAGCTGTTGTGCAGCCAGGTGTGGCAGTAGGGCAGACCGGTGGCGGCACAGCCCTGGGCGATCTCGTTCTCGTGATGGGGAAAGATCAGATCCTGGCCGCCGCCGTGGATGTCGATCGGGAAACCTAGGTGGCGCTGGATCATGGCCGTGCATTCCACGTGCCAGCCGGGCCTTCCGCGACCCCAGGGACTCTCCCAGCCCGACAGGTCGGGACTGGAGGGTTTCCAGAGCACGAAATCCATGGGATCGCGCTTGAACGGCGCCACCTCCACGCGGGCGCCGGCCTGCATTCCTTCCTTCGTGCGGCCGGAGAGCTGGCCGTAGCCGGCAAAGCTGGCCACCTCGAACAGCACATGGCCCGCCGCCACATAGGCATGGCCACGATCCAGCAGTTGGGCGATCAGGAGCTGGATGTCGCTGATGTGCTCGGTGACGCGGGGCTCCCGGTCCGGTGGAAGCACATGCAGAGCGCGCATGTCGGCCTGATACGCGGCAATCGTGCGCTCCGTGATCGTGCGAATGGGCACCCCCTTTGAGGCTGCCGCCGCGTTAATCTTGTCATCGACATCGGTGAAGTTGCGCACATAGATCACCTGCCGATAGGCGTGGCGAAGCAAGCGCACCAACACATCAAAGACCACAGCCGGCCTGGCATTCCCAATGTGGGGCAAGTCATAGACGGTGGGGCCGCACACATACAGCGTCACCCGATCAGGTTGTCCCAGCTGCAGGGGGCGCTTGAGCCGGCTCAGGCTGTCGTGAAGTTGGATCGTGAGGGGTTCCATCAGCTCCCTGACGCTTCCGGCAGCAAGGAGGAGTGATGGTGTGAGATTTTCCACTCACCATCCTCGAGCACATAGATGAAGCTGTAGCGGGCCTGGGCATTGCTGCCGTCAAGGAAGCGGAAGTTGTATAAACCTGCGTCCTGCACCATGTTGCAGCCGATCAGTATTTCCCGCTGGCTGATCTCACCGCTGGGTCGCTTCTGCAGAAAGTGGCTGAAATAGTCCACGATGCTGTCATGGTCTGTTCGGGGCTCATCAGAGAGCGTTGGCAGCAGCACCGCATCGCGGCTGTACAAGTGCGCTATTCGTTCCGGATCCCGGCTCTGCAACGCTTTGTTCCAGCGTTCAAACAGCATCTGAACCTCGGCCTGGCTGATCAAGGCGCAACCACTGGGCCCATCCCCTGGCAGTGAGGGCTGGCGGGATTCGAGCAGCTCCACCTGCAACCAAATCAGCCCGTTGCTGGGCAGGAGGGAATGGCCCACCAGTGCCAGGGGCCGCTGGCGAGGCCCCACGCGCCAGCGCCTTGTGGTTCCTGGCTGCAGGCCTGCCAACTCCATTTCCAGCCAGGCCGGAAGTGTGTCTTGACCAACAGCCAGGGAGAGGAGTTGCCGTTCGGTTTGCCGCCTGCCACTAAGGTCCGTGGCCTGCAGCGCCACGGTCAGCACAGGCGCGGGCTTCTCAGGTGCGCGTGCCACTGGGGTGATGGGGCTCTGCCCCTGCCGTGAAGCTGTTCTGCGCTGCATGGCCAAGGCGGACAACACCAAGCAGCTATCTTACGAGAATGATTATCGTTTGCTGATGCGGAGCATTTGGTGCTGCTCTCGTCCCCCTGGCTCCGGCGTCTGCCGATGACTTCGGACGCGCGGGAATTCTCTGGTCAGGACCCCTGGGAACAGGAACCCTCACCCGAGGAGCAGGAGCGCTTCGAGCGGCTTCACGATGGGCTGCTGCGACGGCAGGACAGCCTGCGGGGGCAGCAACAGCAGCTCTGGGCCTGCCTCCAGGCCATGCAGAGCCTGACGGCGGCTGTTGTCCAGCACCTCGCCAGCGAACCGTCCTCCCTGGCGCGGCAGACCATCGGTCGGCGGCAGGTGCTCAGCGATCTCAGGGCTCTGCAGGCCTGGCTGCTTTCGGTGGAGCTGCTGCTGCAGCGCACCGGTGAGGTGGAGTGGCCGCAGGCTGTCGAGCGCTTGGCTCAGGAGCTGGTCGGTGAGCTGGCCCCTGATCCGCACGGCGAGCAGCGGATGCGGCTCAACCAGCTGTTGGAGTGCAGCACCCGTGATGGTTGAGCTCTCGCAGCCCGCATCAGCCACGGCCCAAGGACCGGTGAAGGAGCAACTGCGCGGCAAGGTTCAGGGATGCATCACCGGCTTGGCCTGGGCTCCCCAGGCTGCCCAATTGGCCATCACCAGCGCTGCTGGGGATTTCATCCTTGTGGATTTCGCGGCCGGCGTGGACTGGCCCTTGCAGGAGGCCACCGCTGCCGGTAGCAAGGGCTTTGACGCCCTGGGTTTTTCCAGCTGTGGCAGCCGGCTGGCTGCCGCCGGTGAGGGTGGTGTGCTCTCGCTCTGGCAACTGGACGGAGACGTGCCCGAACAGAGGCCGGTGCCGCCACTGGGGGGCTGGATTGATCAACTGGCGTGGCAACCGTATGGCGTGTTGCTGGCGGTGGCACGGGGAGCGGAGATCTGCCTCTGGCACAGCGAGGCTCAGATCTGGCTGCCGCCTCTGCGCATCCCGGGGGCTGCGGTGATGGCATTGAGCTGGAGCCCAACGGGCGATCAACTGGCGGCGGGCACGGGCCAGGGGGTGTGGATCTGGCGCCTGCCGCTGACACCGGCTCCTACCCATCGGGCCATGGAGCCGCTGCACCTGGAAACCGGCTCGGCGGTTCTGCAGCTGGTTTGGGGATCGGACCCCCCTTGGCTCGTAGCTGGTTTGCTGGATCGCCGCCTGGTGCTGTGGCGGGATCTGCAGCAACCCATGCTTGGCGTAGGTGACCTGCCGGGCAAGATCCATGCGCTGGCGCTGTCGCGGTTGGCCAGCGGACAGCAAGGGCTGCTGGTCGCAGCGGCGGAGGCCGCTGTGGTGTGGTCGGGCCAGGGGGGTGACCTTGAGGCCTGGAACGCCGTGCTGCTGCCCTTTCATCTGGATCGGATCTCAGCGCTGGCCTGTGGCCCTGCCCAGGCCCCGATCGTCACGGCCTCGCGTGATGGCACCGCGGCGCTGTGGTCGGAAGCCGGATCCCTGCTCCAGGTGCTCGAACTGAATGGCCAGGCGCTCAGCAGCGTGGCCTGGCGAGCCGACCGCAAGGCCCTGGCAGCTGGCGGTGAGGAGGGCGGCTGGGTGATGTGGCCCCTCGATCCGGATGAGGGGGCCAGGGCATGAGCGCCATGGAGCGATGGCCACGCGCCTGCGTCGATCACCTGCGTTTCAACGCCGATGGCTTGATCCCCGCCATCACGCAGGACTGGCTCGACGGTGCGGTGTTGATGTTGGCCTGGATGACCCGCCCATCGCTACTGGCCACGTTTGAGACCGGGCAGGTGCACTACTGGAGCCGCTCGCGCCAGCAGCTCTGGCACAAAGGAGCAACCAGCGGACACATCCAGCTGCTGCGGGGGTTTCGCTACGACTGCGATGCAGACGTGCTGCTGCTAAGCGTGCAGCAGGTGGGGGATGTGGCTTGCCACACCGGCGCCCGCAGTTGTTTTTTTGAAGACGGTGACACGCCAACCGGCGGAGGCCCCCAGGCCCTGCCTCCGCCGGTCGATGCACTCAGCGCACGAGCCCGACTTCGGCCAGATGGGCGCACCAGCGGCGGCGCCATCACCGCTGCTGCTGGGCTTGATGCGGCCTGCCAGCAGCTGACCGAGGACTGGCATCAGGGCGTGGACGGTGAGGATCTTGACCACGCCCTGGCGCTGCTGGACGCTCTGCAGCAAGGCCTCGCCGCCCGCGGCTTCTCCTGGCGTGACGTGCTCAAAAAGGCGAAACAGTCTCCGTTACGATAAGAATGATTCTCATTGCAGCTCCTTCTGTCGTGAGGGTCGCCGCCCTGGTTTCACTGATGGGCCATCCACTCTTGTTGTCTGAATCCTGATGAGCTCTCTCTTCTCCTCTCTGCGGCTCACGGGTCTGCTGGGGCTGGCTCTCTTCCTGGTTGCCTGCGGAGCCCCGCGGCAGGCCAATGACTCCGGCTCCGATGGCAAGGGCTTCAAGGTGATGACCACCTTCCTGCCGATCACCCTGTTCACCAAGGCGGTGGCGGGCGACTGCGCCACGGTCACCGCACTTATCCCTCCCAACCTGGGCCCCCACGACTTCCAGGCCAAACCGGGCGATCTGACGGCCCTGCGCCAGGCAGGGGTGCTGGTGAAGAACGGGCTGGGGATGGAGGCGTTCCTCGACAAGCTCGTGGCCTCCGCAGGCAATTCCCAGCTCAAGGTGATTGATTCCAGCCGCGGCGTCACCACCCTGGAGTCGGCGGAGCACGAGGATGGACATGACGGTGATCCTGATCACGGCGCTGTTAATCCCCACATCTGGCTGGATCCTCTGCGGGCGGTGCAGCAGGTGGCAACCATCCGCGATGGCCTGATCCAGGCCGATCCCAGCTGCGCTGAGGGCTACCGGCGCAACGCTGCTGCTTTCACCGCTCAGTTGAAACAGCTGAACAGCGAGATCGCCAGCCAACTTGAGCCCTATCAGGGCAAAACGTTTGTGGCCTTCCACGACTTCGCCCCCTATTTCGCCCAGCGCTATGGGCTCAAAGCTGATTACTTGGTGGATGTGCCCGAGCTCAATCCATCACCGGCTGATCTGCAGCGGGTGGCGGCCGAGGTGAAGAGCAGCCAGCTCAAGGCCCTGCTCAGCGAGCCCCAGGAAGGCAGCCGCTCCTTCAATACCCTGGCCAAAGATCTGGGCGTGAAGGTGGTGGTGTTCGATCCGATGGAGACGGCCTCGGAGGAAGCCTCGCGGAATCCGGCCACCTACGTCAGCGTGATGCGCCGCAACGTGGCTGATCTACGCCAGGCCTTCGGCCAATGACAGACAACGCCCCAGTGCTGTCGGTTGAAGGCCTGAGCGTTCGCCGTGGCGAGCAGCTGGCTGTGGAGCAGGTGTGCTTTCAGCTCGCCCGCGAAACCGACACGGCCCTGGTGGGTCCCAACGGCGCCGGCAAAAGCAGCCTGGTAGCTGCTTTGTTGGGTCTGCTGCCCAGGGCGGCAGGGTCCGTTCGGATCCTTGGCCATGCGCTCGGTCCGGCGGGCGAATTGCCCCGTGCGGTGCGTGCCCAGATCGCCTACTTGCCCCAGAGCCTGGCGTTGCAGGGCCGCTTCCCGCTCACGGTGGGTGAATTCGTGGGCTTTGGCTTTGATCCACCAGGCCTGAGCTTGGCCTGGCTGGGAAACAGGCGCAGATGCAACGCCGTGCAGCGTGCCCTGGAGCGCACCGGCTGCCAGGACCTGGCAGAACGCCGGCTCAGCGAGCTATCTGGCGGTCAGCTCAAGCGGGTGTTGCTGGCCTTCTGTGTGGTGCGGCACCGCCAGTTGCTGGTGCTCGATGAGGCTCAGGCGGGTCTGGATGCTCCCAGCAGTGAGCAGTTCCAGGAGCTGCTGCTGGATCTGCGCCGCCAGGAAGGCTGGACCGTGCTGCAGGTCTCGCACGATCTGGAGATGGTGCGCCGCAGCTGTAATCAGGTGTTGTGCCTAAATCGGCGCCTGCGTTGCAGCGGTGCCCCCGACCATGCCCTCAGTGCGGCGCGGCTGGCCGAGCTCTATGGCCCCAATGTGGTGCCTTACCGCCATAACCATGCCGGGATTGCTGGCCATGGCTGATGCCGCAGGCTTGCTGGAGATTGTTGGCCAGCCCTTCATGCAGCGGGCCCTGCTCGGCGGCTTGCTTACCGGCGCCCTAGGTGGGCTACTGGGCAGTTTCGCAGTGCTGCGTCAGCTCTCGTTCTTCAGCGATGCCCTCGGTCATTCCGCCCTGCTGGGCATCAGCCTGGGAATCCTGCTGGGGATCAATCCCACCCTGGTGCTGATCCCTTTCGCGGTGGTGTTCGCCCTGCTGGTGAACCAGCTGGTGGCCCGCAGTGGCCTGCCGGCAGACGCCCTGCTGAACATCGTGTATTCCACCTCCCTGGCCTTTGCGGTGGTGGCCCTGAGCCTGGTGGAGACCTACCGCGGCGGCATCCAGCAGCTGCTGTTCGGCGACATCCTCGGCATCAGCTGGAGCGATCTGGTGGTGATCGGCCTGCTGCTGCTGATTGCATTGGGCTATCTCGCCTTGAGCCTGCGGGCCCAGGTGCTGCTCACCCTCAACAGCGATCTCGCTGGAGCCTTCGGGGTGAGGGCCAACCGTCACCGCCTGATCTTCATCGTGCTGCTGGCGGTAGTGGTGGCGGTGTCAATCAAAGCGGTGGGAGTGCTACTGATCAGCGCCTTTGTGGTGATCCCTGCCTGCGGGGGGCGGCTCGTGAGCCGCCACTTCCCGCTCTATGCCCTCGCCTCAGCCACCTTGGGCGGCAGCTGTGCATTGCTTGGCCTACTGGGCTCGGGCCTCACCAACCTGCCCTCCGGTCCGTGTGTGGTGATCGTGCAATTTGCAGGATTCCTGCTGGCGCTGCTGGTCAGCCAGCAGACACGCAACTCTCCAGCAGTTGCCGTGCCAGTAGGGCCCCAAATTCCTGGTGCAGCCCCAGTCGACCAGGAATCACGCTGAGCTGATCAGCCGCCTCCCAGGCCAGAACCTCCATCTCTTTCTTTGAGCGCGGCGGAGCCTCAGCCGCCAGCACCACCTGCAGCGGGCATTTGAGCAACCGCGCCTGCTGCAGCCACCAAGTGCGATCACCTACCGGATCAAGGCCACCGCTCACGAAGGCCACGCTGGCAAAGCGCGCTCCGGGGCGGCGGGCAAGAAGCTGCTGTTCGCGGATCCGAGCCGGTGTGAGCAGGGCGGGGGCGACCCAGACATGACGCCGCAGCATCAGGCGCAGCAGCATTCGGCTGGTGTTGAGCCGGTAGAGCGCCGGGCCGATCCATGGTGCTGCCACAAGACTCCGCAGCCAGTTGAACTGCTGCTGCGGCAAGCCGGTCATCGTCGGCAGGGGCCCGCGCCAGGTGGGGGCCACCAGCACAAGCTCCTGCCACAGCCCAGACCATTCGGTGGCCAGCCCCAGGGCCACCGAGGCACTGTGGCCGGCGGCAACCACAATTGGCAGCTGAGGGGTTGTGGTGCGGAGGTAGGAGAGCACGGCCCGCAGCGCCGAGCGCAGCAGGGCGGCGTCGTAGGCAATCGCTGGCCGGTCACTGTCGCCGAAACCGGGCCAGTCGAAGCTCACCAGCTGGCGCCGATCGCCCATCACATTCGCAAAGGCTTTCCATTCACCGCGGCTCGACACGGTGCTCAGCGCCGGCAGCAGCAACCAAAGGGGGGCCGCCGCAGGCCCCCGGCGCTCCAGCACCAAGCGCAGCTGTCGGCCGGCCAGGTCAACCTGCAGGGTCTCCAAAGTCCCCCCCAGCTGCGGGGTCATGCAAACCCCCGCGCCCGCTGCTGGGACCTGCTGCCGGCGGTAAGAAAGTCAAAGCGATCAGTGCCGGGGTCGTAGATGGTGTAGTGGACGCCAGCCCCGATGCCGATCACCTGGCGCTTGGGAACGCTCTGCTGCTGGTGCCGTTGGCCCTCCAGATCCCGCACCTGCGACTCAATGCCGCCGCCAGTGAGTTCGATGCTGAACTGCTGGCCGCTGCGCGCTGTGAACAGCCGGTTCACCTCCATGCGGGTGAGCCGATCAAGCAACAACAGGGGTGAGCTGTCCGGGCCCAGGCTGTCTTCCACGGTGGCCGAGCTGCCATGCAGCAGGGCGCAGTCGAGCTCGATGAAGCCGAACTGCAGCTCCGCCAGCCAGCCCATGTGGCCAGGATCCACGGCCTGGAGCAGGGCATCCACGGCCGTCTCCCCCTGGCTGAGGCGCAGGGCATCGGCTCGCCGCCCGCCCCGGTATCCCCGTTCGGCCAACAGCTGGTCCTCCCACCAGCCATATAGGCACTGCGGCTGCAGTTCGCCACGACGCGGCTGCTGCAACCGGCTCAGCAGGGCATCGCAATTCCGTGCCGGACCGATCACATCCCCCAACACAAAAAGGGTGTCCACCCGCCGGGTGTGGCGCAGATCTTCCTGGATGGCCTCATAGGCCTCCAGATCTCCGCGCAGACCACTTATTAAGGCCCAGCGTGCCATCAGCGCTCACACACGTGGCTGGCGTCATCGGCCCGCTCGGCGTATTCGAAGCCATGGCGCAGGCGCCACGCGAAGATCGGCGGCAGGCCGGATTCGACGATGGCCCGGCAGGTGCGCTCCACGTCGTAGGGAACCTCCCGGATCTCCACGCTGTCCGCGGCTTCGTCGTGAATCACGTAAGTGGCGCTGGTGCCGCCGTGCCGCGGTTCCCCCACCGAGCCGGCGTTGATGATGCGGCGCACCGGCAAATTGATTTCTCTTTCTACAGATGGGCCGCCGCTGGCTACACCTTCCTGCACGCGCACCCGGATCGATCCATCCCGCAGCTCCCTCACATAGGGATGATGGGTATGACCACAGAACAGGGTGTCGGCTCCGGCGGTTTCGACCCGCTCCAGCGCCGCGAAGGCATCCATGTCAGGCAGCAGGTATTCGTGCTGACTGTTGGGACTGCCATGGACGAACAGCAGCCGATCGCGCCGCAGCGACATCGGCAGGTTGGCAAGAAAATCTTTGTTCTCCTCGCTCAGCTGATCGGCCGTCCACTGATGGGCCAGATGGCCTCGCCTTTCCGCCAGCTGGGAGGGGTAGCTGCAGTCGCAGGCGTTGAGGCCTTCGATGATGTCCTCATCCCAGCAGCCCTGGCAGGTGGGGATGGCGCGCTGACGGATTAACTCCACCACCTCATTGGGCTGGGGGCCGTAGCCCACCAGATCGCCCAGGCAGGTGATGGTGTCGATGCCCTGTTGGTCGATGTCGGCGAGCACGGCCTCCAGGGCGGCGTGGTTGGCGTGCAGGCAGGAGATCACGGCGTGGGCCATGGCGATCAGGTAGCAGGGGATGGATGGGACGGGGCCTCGCTGAGCAGGCAGTCGGCGAGGGTGACCTCGATGGCGGCAGGTTCGAGGTCCTTGCCCTGCACGACCAGGAGGGACAGGCGCTCCGGGCGGCAGTCGGGCGGGGCACTCGTCTGCAAAGGCAGAAACTGGGAGCCCTCCTGGCTCACCATCCAGTTGCAGAAGAAGGCCCGGCCATCGGGCAGGTTCATCAGGGCCTTGGCGCGATACACATCGCCATAGGCGCCGTTCACCAGTTCAAACCAGAAGCTGCTCAGGCTGGCCGGATCCCACACACTCCCAGCCAGGTTCCTTTCCCAGGCCTGCAAACTGGTGAAATCCAGGGTGTCCTGGCGGGGCAAGGCGGTATCTCGCCCGAAGTGCAAATGCTCGTCGGGCTTGAGATGCAAGGCCTCCAGTTGGGGAATCACGCGCCGGTCCACCCCACCAAGACCCGATTCCGTCGGCGGCTGGAACTGGGGTAGTTCAATCAGCGCCAGAAGGTGCTCCGGCCTTGGTGCCAGGGCCTGATCGAGATCGGCCAGATCCAGCAGCCTCGGGAACTGGTCCTGCAGGTAGGCCAGATCGATACCGCCGTCAGGCGCCTGGGCTAGCCCTTCGTCGGGGTAGCCGGCCAGCCGCAGATACCCGCATGGGCCTCGATGAGCCTGGACCCGCTTCAGGATCCAGCTGGTTTTACCGCAGCCAGGCGGTCCAGAGATCAGCAGGGTCTGGCTCATGGCAGCGCTACGCAGGCCTCGAGCTGGGCCTTAAGCGTTGCCTGGTCAATGCCCTTGCCGATCACCACCACTTTGGTGTGGCGCTCTGAGCCATCGGGCCAGTCGGAGTCATCGATCGTGAAGCGCTTGCCGCAGAGGTGAAACAAATGGCGCCGTTCGCTTTCGCGGAACCAGAGCACCCCTTTGGCGCGGAACACCGATTCAGGCAGCTGGATGTCAAGGAAGTGCTGGAAGCGCCTCAGATCGAACGGCGCCTCCACCGCCAGGCTCACGGAACTGAAGCCCTCCAGCTCCGGGGTGTGGGGATGGTGGTGATGCTCGTGGTGGTGGTGATCCCCGTGGTTGTGATGTTGTTCATGGGCATCTTCCTGGGCCTGGAGCGATGCCAGGCGATCAGTTTCAAACAACCCCACGCTCAGCAGCAGGCCCAAGGGAACATCACCGCGGCTGGCCCGCAGAATTCGTGCGTCGGTTTTGATCGCCCGCAGCTCGGCCTCAACCTCCTTCAGCCGTAGCTCATCAACCAGGTCGGCTTTGTTGAGCAGCAGGATGTCGCCATAAACCACCTGGGCGCGAGCGATCGGGCTTTCGAGGGCTGTGACGCTGAAGTGTTCGGCATCGATCACGGTGATGATCGAATCGAGCCGCAGCCGATCGCGCAGGTCCCCGGCCATGAACGTCATGGCCACGGGAAGCGGATCGGCTAGGCCGGTGGTTTCCACCACGATCAGATCCAGTGGCTCGGGGCGTTCGAGCACCCGATGCACCGCCTCCTGCAGCTCCCCATTGATCGAGCAGCAGATGCAGCCGTTGCTGAGCTCCACCATCTGATCACTGGTGGCCACCACGAGCTCGTTGTCGATCCCCACCTCACCGAATTCATTGACCAGCACGGCGCTGCGCAGCCCCTGCTGGTTGCTGAGGATGTGGTTAAGCAGGGTGGTCTTACCAGCGCCGAGGAAGCCGGTGAGCAGGGTGACGGGCACCTGCGCCTGGGACTGCTCCGCTGGAGGGACCATGACCGCGACACAGATTGAGAACGGTTTTCATTCTGGCATTGAGCGCTGGTCGGGCTGCGCGTGATGGCAGATTGTGCACATGTACACGATTCGCCATGTCGGCCTCTGACCGCCACTGCACCTCAAGCCGAACCGGCAAGGTGATGCTCTCTTGCTGGATTCCGGAAGACCTGCGCCAGCAACTCGATCGCGCCTGGGCCGAACAGGGTTTGAGGCCCCATGGCCGCACTCAGAAGGGCATGGAACAGATGATCAAACACTTTCTTGCACACCAGTCCGTAGACCAGTAGGCCGTGCCACCGGCTTCCATCGACATTTTCTGGAGGCACTGATCGCCTGGAGGTTGATCGGTTTGCCGTTGCTGTTGATCGCAACACCTTGGTTCAACAGTGGCGTGCAAGCCTCCTTGCCCTGGCCTCCGGGACATGCAGCCATAGAGAGGGTGCACGCGCGTTTTGTTCTGAAACTCGATGGCGGTCATCAGCAAGGGGATATCCCTGGCAGAGGCATCTCGAGCGCTAGCCCCTGTACGCCTGAACCCTGCTACCTGGTTCAACCGATCGACTCCACTGCCTCGTCCAGCACGGGAGCAGAGCGCCTCGCTGGCAGGTAGATCCACTCCCCAGCAGGTAAGGGAGTGGAGGGCAGATAACCCGGCACCAGCAGTTGCATCCCGGCCGGGATTGGCGTGGTGGAGCGGTAGACGGGCAGCAGCAGGGTGGTGCCAGGCGGCAACGGTTCCTCGCTGGGCCAGCTGCTCAGCTCAGGGTTGAACTCGCGCAGCAGGGAGAGGCTGAGGTTCTGCTCGCTCGCCACGCTGCTCAACGTCTCGCCCTCTCTGGTGAGGTAGGCCTCGCTCTGCTGCAGCACCGGGTTGAGGCTGCGCAGCTTCTCTTCTGTTGTTCCGTGCCGGCCAGCCAGCACCGCCAACGAATCACCCTCAACTGCGGTGATCGCCTGGGTGCTTTCCAGCTGCGGGTTGCTCCGCCGCAAGGTGGCCACGGTGGTGCCGTAGCGCTCGGCGATCAGGTTCAACGTGTCGCCAGCTCTAAGCACCAGCACGCTGTGGGGCCTGAGCACCAGCTGGATGGCCTCCCCCAGCAGCGGCTGCACCAATAAACCAATGCCACCGGGGCCGTAGTCCGCCCCGAAGTGCTGCACCAGGCAGCCGGCGAACTGGGGCCGACCGCCAGATGGCAGTCCGCCCTGGGGCGACAGCTGGGCTAGGTCCCCCAGCCACATCACCCCCTGGCAGGGAGCCTGCACCGTGCCCAGCAGCGTTGGGTCCCAGGGCAGCGGCGCCTCATCACGAAAGCCTGGGGTGGCCCAGGCCAGCTCGGCCGTAAGCCAGTCAAAGGTGTTGCTGGTGCTCACCGGCAGGATTGCTGAGCGGCAGAGGTAGCCCTGCAGCAGCACATCACCCGGGTCGGTGAGGGCGGTGTCGTTGTAGCCGCCCACGATGCCGCCCTGCTCCAGAAAGCAGTCGATCACGTGGCGGCGGATAGGAACCGGACTGCGGCTCTCGGGCCGGTCCACCTCAAACAGGCAGAGGCGGGCATTGGCATAGGGCTGCAACGCGAGCCATAGGGGCGCCGCCACCGGCAGGGCCACCCGGCTGTCGATTGCGGGTGAGGCCGCTGGCAATCCCACCAGCTGGCCCCACTGCCCTGCAGATCGCACGGGGTTAAGTCCCTGGTTCAGCGGCGAGAGGGGCTGCTCCATCGCTCAACCCCGCACCAGAGATCCCTGGAAGGGATCGGTCGTGCATTGGCGCCAGTTCTGGAGCCGCGGCAGCAGCAGCGCCAGCTGGCCGATGTGCTGACTTCTCTGCCTGTTCAGCACCACTGCTGGTGATGGGCCAGCGGGGTTCCACTCGCTTTCGGTTTCCTCCAGCAGCAGCTCAGTGGCGTACTCGACCACCGCCAATTTGCTCAGCGGCAGCGGGTTGGGAACGACCCCACCGGCCACGCCTTTGCGCTTGCTGCGCACCGGGCTGTTTACCTCCGCCGGGGTTAAGGAGGCCAGCTGCTGATCCAGGCCCGCGATTGCATCGAGGTGGCCTTGGGCGGTGCACACGCCCGTGGGGTAGTGGGTCTGGAGCAGGGCCATCTCCCGGTTCAGGGCCGCTAGGGCAGCACTGGTAACCGGGATGGAAAGAGCGATGCGTAGGGCCTCGGCGTCACCGTGGCGCCAGCTGCAGGTGGGCGGGGAGGGCTGGGTCATACCCCCCGTTGCCAGCTCAGCTGCTGCTGCCCCCAGTGATCTCGCCCAGTCCCAGCTGCTGGCGCAGCTCGGCCCCGTCGATCACCCCCCGCTCGTGCAGCACCAGCCACTCCTGCACTGAGGGCTGGGGTTTACGCGGTGGCTGCGGCGGCACCAGTGGGCAAAT
>NZ_JAGQCQ010000119.1:0-10111 GCF_024346275.1 Cyanobium sp. BA20m-p-22 | reverse complement strand
CCATGTAGTTCCGCCGAGCACCGGCTCAAGCAACGCTCGAAAGCTCACGTACCTATTAGCGACGTGATCGAACGTCCCTCCGAGGTCGGCCTCGACGAGAGCCGCCTGAAGGATTCCTTGCTGCTCGATCCAGGGATCGCCGAGTTCCGCCGCTTCTACCTCGAGCGCCGGAGCGAGGAGGTTGGCGCCGCAGCCGGAGATGCCCGCAGAGCGAAGAAACTTGAGGACGATTTCACGCCGCGCCTTACGGGGACTGTCGTCGGCCTTACTGGCATGCTCCATCGTGAGCTAGCCCTGCAGGTCTCCTATGTGATGGACGGGACAGCAACCTATGAGAGCAACTTGACCGTCGCAGCCGCCGCCGGCGGATTGATTGAGACGCCTGAGCTAGGCAAGTGTGCCGAAACTGGACGCTCCGTGCCTGCCGAATGCCTCGGTCAATGTGAGGTCAGCGGTTCAGCCGCCCTTCAGCATGTGCTCGCAGAATCCGCGATCTCCGGTCGCCTCGCGTTGCCATCGCGCACTGTGATCTGTGCCAAATCAGGCAAACGCGTGCTGGAAGACGAGGTTGCCGTCTCAACTGTGACCGGTCTCAAGATTGAGCGCTCTCTGTTGACTTCGTCCGCGGTGAGTGGGCGTCTCGCTGAACCAGAAAATTGCACGACCTGCGCATTCACCAGCGGAGCCCTACTTCCTGAAGAGGTCGCGGTCAGTGAGATCTCTCAAAAGCCCTACCGCAACGACCAACAGGCTCGCTCCGCCGTGAGCGGCAAAACCGCTCATTTGTCCGAGCTCGTCACCTGTGCCGAAACTAATCAGCTCCTGGCGCCCGCTGAAGGCGAGCGCTGTGAGATATCGAACAAACTCGTGGTCCCAGGCCTGTTGGAGCACTGCTCGGTTTCCGGGATGAGGGTTCTCCCATCTGAGCTCGAGCAGTGCAAAGTCTCAGGGCGCAAGGCGTTGCGCAAGTACCTGGTCACAAGCAGCGTCTCCAGCTGCCGCCTGCTCGATTCCGAAGCCATTCATTCCGCCGCAGGTGCTGCGTGCATGCCGAACGAAACACGCCCATGTGCCTGGAGCGGCGACACATTCCATCCCGGTGACCTTGCTCGTTGCAGCTTGACCGGCCTCAGAATTTATAAACGCTTCATGACTGCTAAGCCTCCTGCCCGTCTCCAGGCCCTTGTCGAATTGCTTGATCACACAGCTCATCCAACTGATGCCGGCGACGCTTGGCCCCGAATTGCTGAGCGAGCGGCAGCGATCTTGCGCGGGCGCTATCGCATCGAAGCAGCACGCCTGTCGCCCGATAAACAGCACCTTGCGGTCACAGCCGAGGTCAAGACGCTGCTTGGGCTGTGGGTGCAACATGTCGGCTTTGTCTACGCGCTCAAACCCGGCCAGGTTTTGGGTCGGATCGCAGTCGGCAAACGATCTGCCGGTGGCTGGAGACAAGCCAAGTCATGACGCCCCTTACAGAGAATCAGTATGACCAAGCAGACATGGTCAGCCGTTAAATCAACGGTTAGCAAACTGAGCCGCGACGACCTGCTCAGCCTTGTTGCCGAGCTCTATCGTCTCTCCAAGCAGAACCAGAACTTTCTCCATGCTCGCTTCGCGAACGCAGAGGCCGCGATGGAGGACTGCAAGAAGATCATCGCCGAATGCTTGTATCCGGATGTGCTACGCGATCGCCCTCTGCAGGTCGCCAAAGCCAAAAAGGTCGTTGCCGATTTCTGCAAGGCGGTCGCTGACCCTGTACTCCACGCCGACCTGATGCTGTTCTTCGTGGAGCAGGGCAACGCTTTCACACTGGAGTACGGCGACATCGATGCGGGTTTCTACAACGCCTTGCTCGCCATGGGCCGCCACGCTGTCAAAACAATCTGCAGCCTGCCTAAGGAATTGCAAGAGCCTTTCAGGGAGCGACTGTCTGAGATCGTGCTCTCATCGTCAGGAATTGGGTGGGGCTATCACGACGAACTCGCGGAGATCTATGACGCTGCCTTCCCCGAAGAGGATTGACGGCCGCGAGCAACCCCGAGCGGTTGCCATCACTCCAATAATCCATCCGTTTGGCTATTCGGCATCGCCACCACCCGCACGGCGCAGGCCTGGCAGATCTCAGCCCAGCGATCGTCCGTGATACCGAGCCGTTGCGGAATCCCTTGAGCTGCTGTCCCTTCTCTCAAGAGCTTTTGCCCCCGCGCATGCAGCTCCCGCCAGCGGCCCGGCACCGAGATCAGGAACCCCTTGTCGCGCAGGTAGTGGGTGATCTCACCGTTCACGAAGGGTCTGGCGTAGGCGATGAAGTGATTGGGGCTGCGGCCGGGACGCTGGGTGTCGTAGCGGCGTGAGGCCTTGATCAGCCCGATCGCCGCCAGCTGCTCGAGGTCTTCCCTGGGGTGACCGGTGCGGCGGGCGTAGTTGGCGGCAACCTTGGCGGCGAAGGGCAGGTGATCCACCACCAGGGCATCAGCTGCGGCATGGGGCGAGCGCAGCGGGCCGCGAGCACGCCCAGATCTCGTCAGTTGGGCAGTGGCCTGCTGGGGCCTGGGGCGGTGGGCTTGTGGTGTGGAGCTCATCAGAAACAGGGGGTATGCCCCTCAGCGGGAGAACAGCAGCGGTCTGGGCGTGGTGTTGCCCTGGCTGCGCCAGTGCTGGGTCTGCAGCCAGATCACGCCCTGGCAGAAGGCATCCACCAGGTCGTCGTGAGCGGCATTGGGAAAACCCAGCAACTCGCTGATCAGGGCGTCGTCGCCGCGGCGAAAAGCCAGCTGGCCGGCCTCCAGCAAGGGAGCCACAGCATGGGCGCGGCTCACCTTGCTGCCATTGGGCCTGACGGCGATCAAGCCAGGGACCTGGCGCCTCAGCAGCTGGCAGACGGCTGGGCCATTGGCGGCGTCCTCGATCAGCACCGCATCAGGGCTCAGCCCCTGGCCCAGCGATCCCAGGGTCTGTCCGAGGAATTTGACCACCCCCGGCAAGTCGAGGCGGTGGTGCTTGCTCCAGATCACCTCGATCCGGTGGGTACAGTCCCCTTGTTGATCGGCTTGGGGCCGCACCCGGGCGGCACTTGGGTGGAGCTGCTCACCCCGTGCCAGGGCCTGGGCGGACGGGTGGCGCGCTTCCGGGTCCGGCAGCAGGCCCAACAGGCAGAAGCCGCAGTAATCGTTCTCCTGCCCGCCCTTGAAGCTCAGGTCGCAGCTCAGCACCACTGCCGAATACCGCCTTTGCCCCCCCCGGCCGCCTGGTGCAGGCGCGCCCGCGGCGGTGCGGATCCAGGAGCGTTGGAACAGCAGACCCTCCGCCGGTGAGGGGCGCTGCTGATAGAGCGCGTTCCACCAGTAGCTGCCGGCGCGGATACGGATCTGATCGAGTTCTGCAGGCGGGAAACGCTCCGGGCAGAGGGTCTCGCCGGGCTTGCGCCAGTCGGGCTCGAGGGTGCAGGTGGGCGGGAACTTGATCTGCTGCTCAGGCGGTTCAGCGATCGCTGGCAGGTTGAGCACCTGCCAGTGCTGGGGCGCATCGCCGGCCTCCTGCTCCAGCAGCCAGCCGATCAGGTCGTCCTGGTGCCAGCGAGTGAGCACCACCACCTGGGCCGCACCTGCAGGGCCCCGCTGCAAAGGCCCCCCTGGGGGCCCCTCTGGGGCCGGTTCGGCGCGGGTGAGCCAGACGGACTGAAACCACTCGACCAGCTTCTGGCGTTGACCTGCGGAGTTGGCATCTTCCGGACCCTTGTAGGGGTCATCGATGATGCCAAGTGCGTAGCCCTTGCCCGTGAACGGGCCGCGCACACCGGCGGCGATGCAGCCGCCCCGTTCGGGGGTGAGCCAGTTGCCCACGGCGGTGGAGTCTTTCGAAAGGGCATGGCCGCAGGCCCGGTAGTAGTGCCGCGCCTCACGGCTGTGGGCATAGGCCAGCTCGGCTGAGTAGGAGGCAATCGCGCAGAAACGCGTGGGATAGCGACTCACCCAGTAGGCGGGGAACAGCTTGGAAACCAAGAGGCTTTTTCCAAGCCGCGGTGGGCAGCAGACGATCAGGCGGTTGAGATCGCCATCGGCCACGCGCTGCAGCAGGGCGATCAGTCGCTCGGCCCAGATGTGGAAGGCGTAGCCGGGATAGGCGGCCACGATGAAGTCACGGAAGGCCCGCTGGCCCTGGGGGCTGTTCTGCTGCCGGTAGGGATCGGGGACATCCAGCAAACCCCAGTCGGCCCAGAGGTCGGTGGCGGGATCAAGCAGCAGGCCGGGCATCAGCTCCTTGCCCCGCCCCCATGGGGATCCGCGGGTTTGATCGGCGCGCGCAGCAGCCCGCCGATCTCTGCGATCACCCGGAAGGCGCCGACTGCCGCTGAAAACTGATCCGCTGCCATGGCGCGGCGTGCGCAATCGTTCAGCGCAAAAATCTGCTCGGCCTGGTGACGGCGCCGGTCGGAGATGAGTTCTTCCACCATCCGGGCGCGAGCCAGATCGAGGTAGCGATTGACGGTCTTGACGTTGCTCACCCCCCAGCTCTGGCCAGCTTTCGCCCTGATTTCCAGCAAAGGAAGCCGCTGCGCGATCCAGAGTTGCGCTTCCGCGATGCGCCGTTCCACCTCCCCGGCAGTGGCCCTGGGGGTCTGGGCGTGATGGGGTGATCGCCGCGGCGGGTTGGTCTGGCTGATTGGACGGCTTGGGTCCACCGCGACCGGCTCCCACACCGCCTCGCCATCGGGGTCTTGCTCAGCCGGTGCGGAGCGCAGCTCCTCCACCGGATCAGCAGCGCTGCAGTTGTGGGCGCGCGGCGGCATCAGCTCAGAACGGCAGGGGCTGGGTTTTCGGGGGGCGGATGGTCCAGAAGGGCTTGCCGCGCTTCTCCGTGGCGCTGCCCTGCTGGATCGCCGCTTCCTTGGCGGCCTTGAGCTGCTGCTCGATCTGCTGCACCACCGGTGGGAACTCGTAGCTCAGGCGCCCGGTGCTGTGGGCAAAGGCCCAGTCGTTGTGGGAGAAGGCTGGATCCAGCTGGCCGGAGGCCATCGCCGCGTTGAGGGCCTCCAGCAGGGGCTCCAATTGCTGCTCCAGCTGCTTCTGCCGGGCCTTGATCGCGGTGACGGCATCCAGCAGGGCATCGAGATCAGCCTCAGTTACCGCATCGGCGACTGGGGCTGGGGGAGCAGCAGCAAGCAGGAGGTCCGCCATCGAGGAACATCAGAACAGTTGCCCGGATGATTCCGAGCCCGCTGAGTCTAGCGGCCAGCATCTGCTAGCCAACTCATCGATTCAGCTCGCGGCTGTCCTGGCGCTCAGAAGGGTCTCCGAGCCAGGCAGTAGCTGCTCCAGGCCGCGGCCCAGGCCGCCAGGCACTGCTCACGGCTGTAGAAGGTGCTGCAGAACGCCTCACCGGGCTTGCTCCAGATCGTCTGGCCCAGCTCGTAGTGGTTCCCCTGAGCCGCCTCCAGCACCATGTAGCCGCCGAGCTGGGCAGCGGTGGAGTAGGGCCGGCCGTGGGCTGAGAGGGTCTTGAGGTCGTAGAGCACCCGCACCTCACGGCCGCGCCGCTCACTCAGGGCCGGGGAGACGTAAGCGCCATCAAAGGCCCCGGCCACGTTGCGGGTTAGGCAGCAGCTGAGCCGTTCGCTGGCGATAACTTCCACTTCATCCCAAAGCGGCAGCTGCAGCAGCGGCAGGATCCAGTCCCGGTACTGGTGGTGCCCGCACACGGTCTCGGCGTCCAGCAGAGCTTCTCTGGCGCTCTTGCCCGCCAGGAAGCGGGCCTGGCTGTAGTGCTCAAGGGCCGCGTGCACGGTGGTGCCGCGCGGCTCCCAGATCGACCGCTTGGCCTCGATCGAGCGCTTGGCGTAGTCGCTCAGCCCATGGGCCAGCACCCCGGTGATCGACACCGGGAACAGGTGCTCGCCTAGCCAGTAGCGGTGCGCTGCCTCGTCCCGCCAGAGGCCGGGGATGGGGGCAAGCCAGGTGGAGGTGGTGGTGGTCATGGCCGTTTCAGTTGTGACGCGGTGTGACGGTGGGCGTAACAGCCGAGATCGCCTGCCTGTAGTGGCTTCTGGGGGTGCCTGTAACGATGTAACCCTTTTTTAGATATAGAGGCATTAGCAAGCAGCAGCGTCTGGTTTAGAAGATGTCAATTCGTCTTTGAATTCATAGGGGGCTCTATGTGCTCCCTGAAGCGTTACATCGTTACGGAGGCCCAGATCTCTTGCGGTGCATTGGATCTGGGTGTTACCGCTGCTGTTATGTCTGGCCGTTTTGTAACGGCAGCTGGTTACAGCACGCTCAGGGGAATGGCGACTGCACGGCTGACCATGCCGGCGCCACAGAAGCGCACCGGTCCTGCCCGTTGCGCACCGCCCAAGCGCAGCAGCACCACAGGCCAGCTGTTCTGCCAGGCGGTATCGACGAGGAAGTGCTCAATCGCCTTGGCGGTGTTACTCACCAGCAGGCGGTCCTGATCCAGCCGCAGTCCATGGCGCCCCAGGGTCTGGGTGGCCAAGCCCGCGCTGACGTGGAGGCAGGTGCTGTGGCAGGCCGCCAGCTCTACCAGTTCACCGATCGTGCGGGTGACGGGCTTGTCGTCGGTCTCCACCCGCACCTGGCGCTGCAGGATCGTCTGGATGCAGCGGGCCTCGTCCGGGACTTCGGTGCTCTGGCTGTAGCTCTCCCAGTTGTGGCAGTCAATGCACTCCTCCGCCTCCTTTTGGCTGGGCGGCGCATCGCTGAGCAGCGACCAGGCGCCCGCCATCAAGGTGCCGTACTGATCGCCGAGGCGCTGGGAGTCGAAATGGCGGGCGGCAGCCGCGGTGAAGACCACGACCGACTGACGGATGACCGGGATCAGCGACACCGTTCGGGCGATCAATCGCCGCGCCAGCTGCGGGGTGATGTAGCGCTCGAGATCCCGATCAAGGCTCTGCCAGTGGGCCTCGCGTTCCTCCTGGCCCATCTCGGTGGGACTGCGCAGGGTGAGCTGCGCGAAGCGGCTCTTGTCGGCGCCCTGCTTGAGAGCGGTGGCGATCGAGGACATCAGGAACATTGAGCGCACCCGGTAGCGGCTGACATCGCCGCTGGGGGAACCCTTGAGCATCTCGGCGCTGCTCTCGCTGCTGGCCACCCGCGCCAGCGACAGGATCGCCTGCATCCGCTGCTGGTCGCCCTTCTCGTTGCTCTCCGCCTCATCGAAGACGACCGGCACGGCGTCCGAGCAGATGGTCTGGCGCAAGCCGGCCTCTGTCGTGGCGCCCGACACCGACAGGCGCAGGTCGCCGAGCAGTGGCACCACAAAACGATCGAGGATCTGGCTCTTACCCGAGCCGGCACCGGCGGTGAGCCAGAGGTGGGGCCGCCAGCGCAGGGCTCCGCAGATCGGAGCCAGCACCATCCAGCCCTGCAGCAGGGTGCCGGAGGCGGGCACTTCCCAGCGAAAGCGGTTGGCAATGCTGACGATCACCGCCGCTTCCTCCACAGTCAGGGGCTTGACGCCGCAGGGCCCCTCCTGACGTTCAAGGCGCTGGTAGATGAACCTCGAACTGAACGGCTTGGTGATCGGGTGCTCCCCCTCGGGGGTGATCAGACGATCGCCGAGGTGCAGCACGGTGCGGCCCCCATCCCACCAGGCCCCGCGGCCGCGAATGCGCTCCACCGCAAAGATCCCCATCGCAGCGGAGGTCTTGTGCAGATCGCTGGCCGCTGCCGGCCAGTTCACACCTGTGCGGCTGGGGTAAAGGGTCTCCCAATACTCCAGCGGTGCCAGGGCGACGAGGTGGGTGGCGGTGTGGCAGCCGCGGGGCAGCCGGATCACCTGGCCGGTGCTGGCGGGTTGATAGAAATTCGCGTCGGCGTCGTAGCCCAGGCAGAGGAAGGGTGCTGCTGGCCTGGGGGCCGCAGGAGGCGCTGACTCTTGCTGAGCACCAGCGCCATCACCATCAGCGCCCGTATCTGAGGGTGTCCATAGCTGGGCTGCTTTCGCCAGCTGCCGCGCGGCCTGCGGGGGCGTCCAGTCGGCATCGGCCAGGTCCCAGCCCTGGGGCAGGTCCGCCGGCAGGACCACCAGTTGCAGCTGGCAGCCGAGGGGATGCAGTAGGGCGGCCAGGCTCTCCATGGCTGCCACTCCGGCAGCATCGGCATCGGGCCAGAGCGTTACCGAGCGGCCTGCCAACGGCGTCCAGTCCGCCTTGCCGATCGCCTTGGATCCGTTGGCCCAGCTCAGCACCACATGGTCTGGGAACAGGCGGGCTGCCGCATCAGCCGTGCCCTCTCCTTCCACAACCAGCACCGGTGATTCGGGGCGTTGCAGCAGATCTGGAAGTCCGTAGAGCGGCCTGGGGGTGGGCCAGTCGCAGGAGAAGGCATCGCGGCGGCTGGGGCGATGCCAGTCCCCATCCAGCCAGACGCGATGCAGGAAGGCCTTGCCGCCGCTGCGCAGCCGGATCCGCTGGATCCAGAACAGCACCTCACCGGCACCGTTGCGGTAGGCCCATTGTTTGGTGGCGCCGCGGTTCAACGGCGGCGGTGAGGTATCGGCGGGAGGCTTCTCGGGCATGCGCCAGGGCCTGCCGCCGCGGCTTGAGGCCTTGCCGGAACTGGTGTCCTGCCCATCGGGCACCAGGCCAAGGAAGGCCTCCACCTGCCGGGCGGCCTCCACAAAGCTCCAGCCCTGCCGGCGCATCAGCAGGTCGATGCCGGAGCCAGCGCCACCGCGCTGGTCCTTCCCCCCGCACTGGTTGCAGAACCAGGAGCCGCTGCCGTCTTTGTCGTCAAAGCGGTAGCGATCCGTCCCACCACAGAGCGGGCAGGGCTGATGGCGATCGCTCAGCTCCGCATCGCTCAGACCTGCTAGTGCCGCAAGGATCTCCGGCCAGCGGCCCCGAGCCGCAGCAATGGCATCGGCCATGGGATGTCGCTCACCAGCCCTGGCTGGCAAGCGCCTGGCTCCCCGTAGAGCCGCGATCGGGCGCGGGAGCGAGGGACTCACGGTGGATCACCGCGTCGAGCACCTGGCGCAGGGCGGCTGAGCGACTCAGGGAGCCGTGCCGACGCCGCGCATCAAGCCAGGCCAGTTGCTCTTGGGTGATCGAGACACTCACCGGCAGGGCGTAGTCAGACATGGGAGCTCCGCTCGTGAACTACAGCCTAATGCCTTGGGCCAGCTCTCGCTAGGCTGAGCCAAGGAAGGACAGTGGCTAGTCACTATCCTGATCGCCTGCAATCTCAATGGTTCCGATCGTCCTGCGCGACTACCAGCAGCAACTGCTGGCCGATCTCCGCACCGCCCTAAGGGTCCACCGCCGGGTCTGCGCCGTCATGCCCACCGGTGCGGGTAAGGGCCAGACCATCGGCGCCATCGCCCGCGGCGCGGCCGGCAAGGGCCTGCGGGTGCTGGTGCTGGCCCACAGGGCTGAGCTGATCGAGCAGCTCACCGGCACCGTGCGGGCCTGGGGGTTTGAGCCCGATGTAATCGCTCCTGGCCACACGCTGCAGGGCCGGCAGGTGGCGGTGGGCTCGGTGCAGACCGTGGCCCGGCGGCTCGAACTGCTGCCGGCGCCAGATCTGATCATTCAGGACGAGGCCCACCACCTGGTGGCCGGCAACGTCTGGGGCCGGATCATCGAGGCCTGGCCAGGCGCCCATCTGATCGGCAAGACCGCCACCCCCGAGCGCCTCGATGGCAAGGGGTTGGGTGTGGAGGCCGGCGGCTATTTCCAGGCCCTGGTGCTGGGGCCCTCAGCGGCCTGGCTGGTTGAACAGGGCTGGCTGGCCCGGCCCAAGGTGTTCTCCTGGCCAGGGGCGCGCAACAGCAAACTGCGGCGCCGGTATATGGGCGAGTTCGATCTGGAGCAAGCGGCACGCGCCTTTGGGGACCGGGCCGCCATCGGCGATGCCGTCTCCCACTACCGCCGCCGGCTGCACCCTGGCACCGCGATTGTTTTTTGCTGCACGATCGAGCACGCCGAGCAGATGGCCGGTGCCTTCCGCGCTGCGGGAATCCGGGCTGCGTCGGTGAGCGGCGGCACCCCAACCGAGGAGCGCAAACGCCTGATCGCCGGGCTCGCCACCGGCGAGGTGGAGGTGCTCAGCAGTTGCATGATCATTTCCGAGGGCACCGACATCCCCTC